>MEXB01000001.1 GCA_001773575.1 Candidatus Adlerbacteria bacterium RIFOXYC1_FULL_48_26
AAAAGAAATAAAGAAAAGGAGAGCGGAACCAATAAGTAGCGTCCAGCGCAAAACTCGTGTGTATAACATAGTCCGCATTGTACAGCAGAAGTGTCTTTTGGGGCAAAAGAACCGTTATACTAGCCATACCAATGATACAAGCCACCAAGCAGCGTCTATACGGGTTTTTACGATGGAGCGAGCGCTATACCAAGACGGATATGGTGTATTTCGCCTCAGGCGGAGGCTGGTCTGCATTTGGCACAATTGTTTCAGGGCTTTTAGCTCTTTTGACCGCAGTAGCCTTCGCCAACCTCTTACCCAAGGAGACATACGGCACATATCAATACATCCTTGCGACAGTAGGTATCTTCGGCATATTCGGACTGTCAGGAATAAAGACCGCTATAGGGTATGCATCTGCGCGCGGAAAAGACCAATCTTTCTTTGACGCCATTCATGCAAAAATCCGCTGGGCCTTTCTTTCATCAGCAGTTTCATTAGGCACAGGAGTTTATTATTTCTTGCAAGGCAATACATTACTTGCCTCAGCTTTTATTATCGCCGCAATCTTCCTGCCTTGGTGGGATGTATATGGCAACTATGTTCCATATCTTCAAGGGAAAAAAAGATTTGACAAACTAACACTATACGAAAGTGGCACCCAGTGCATAAATGCACTCGCCATTGTCGGCACCTTACTATTTACACAGAATCTTTTAATACTGCTGTTGGCTTATTTCGTAAGCTGGACAGCAGGCCGTTATTTCTTTTACAGAAGAGCTCTTGTGGTCGCTCCACCCAATCAAGAACATGACCCATCTCTTCTCTCGTACGGAAAGCATTTGTCACTCATGAATATTGTAAACGTCATCGCAAGCAACGCTGATAAATTTTTACTCTGGCATTTTCTTGGTGCAGCAGAAGTTGCTGTGTATATCTTCTCGCTGGCAATACCTTTACGTGTGTCAAGCACGTTTGCAGCAATCAACCGTCTGTATTTCCCAAAAGTGGCGGAACAAAAGTTTGAGGATGTTTCAAGAACTCTATTTTGGAAGATTTTTCTTTTGACCCTCGTAACTCTTACGGCAGCGATCTCTTATGTATTAGCTGCCCCGTATTTATTTCATATTTTCTTTCCAGAATATCTTGAAGCCATTCCCTACACTCAAGTTGCAGCATTGCTGATCGCAACTCAACCTTTCAGTCTCTTTGGCACAGCACTTTCTGCTCATGCAAAAAAGAAGGAACTTTATATTTTCACCGTAATTCCACCTATCATTCAGATAATTTCGCTTGTTGTACTCGTCCCTTCTTTGCACATTTTAGGCGCAGTCATCGCCTTACTCATCGGCCAACTGACAGAAAGCTTATTACTTACTGGCATATTCGTAAAAGCTAGCTGGAAAAGATAGTGTGAATACAAAAAAATAAAACTCCCGCGTAAGCGAGAGTTCTATTTGATTTCCTCAGTATAGATTTTCTAGGCTACTCGTCTATACTGGGTGTGGACAATCAACAGGCTCAAATCATTATATGCGGTATAAATTGAAACAAATTTTATTTTCTGTTCAGACAATTCTAGCGAAGATTTTAGGTTTTCTAGTGCGCCCAATACCCGCAATTGCTCAGTGGGTTTTTACGTCACTGGTTTCTATTTCAAAAATATCACCTTGGGTTTCGGTTTTTACAGCTCCGTTCTTTTTTGAATATGGCAGAGTGGCGTTAGATAGAAACGGTCCTTTGATTGTTAACCACAAACTTATTACAGGAGTGAAGATATCTTTAGATTTAGCCGAGAAAACTCAGCGCAGTATCTATTCTTCTGCTGTATACGAAAAAGGACTAACTCAATTTGTTCTGAATACACTTAAACCAGGAGACACATTTGTAGATATCGGAGCAAACGTAGGATATTTCACTCTACTAGCCGCTTCGCTTGGAGCGCAAGTAGTATCCATTGAACCCTATGACCAAAACGTCGCTCTACTCAAACAAAATATAGATTTGAATAATTTTAAGGATATTAAAATTTTAGATATCGCAATTGGCGACCACGAAGGCACTGCAACATTGCACATAAACCCCCTAAACAGAGGGGGCAATAGTCTCCTCGAACAAAAAGGGTACTTTACAGACTCACATGGTTACTCAAGAGAGCAGATAGGGAAGATGTACGCGGGTGAAGTTTTAGAAAAGAAAGTCAAATTAACAACGCTGGATTCGATTGCAGAAGAATACAGTGTTACCTTTATTACTATTCTAAAAATAGATGTCGAGGGTTTTGAAGGACAAGTTATCGAAGGAATGAAAAAAATACTATCGTCTGGCATTGCAAAACACGTACTATGTGAAGTTTCCAATAAACAAACAAGGAATGGAATCCTAGAACTTTTTGCAAATGCTGGGTATGAATATTACTCGGTCGACCAAGACGGGAAACCTCTAGAAAAAAGCCTCTTAGGAAGAGATGTGGTTTTTACGAAGACATAACTCCGCGATAGATTTCCAATAGTTTTTCTGCAACAATCTTAATGTCGTGGTTTTCTGCCCATGCTCGCGCACGAGCTCTATCTATCGAACCAGTATCCAAAATGTCATGTATGCGCGCAGAAGTTTCCGCAGGATCATTAGGATCAACAACATACCCGCTCACCCCTTCTTCAATAGCCTCACGAGAACCTCCTTCACTTGAACCAATCGCTGGCACGCCGGCTGCGTTCGCCTCCAAATACACTAGACCAAAACCTTCGAAGTAAGGCTCTTTAACTAAAGGGAGCATCAAAAAAAGATCGGCCTGCGCATATTCTTGTCTTAGCGTTTCTTCAGACACGCGACCTGTAAGCACAACTGTATCCGATAGGCCAAGCAGCCTGATCTCATCCGCAACACTCTTACTGTAGGCACTTTGAGTATCGTGCGACCCCACAATTCGATATTCAACTGATGTGCGATATTCCTTCTTATATCGAGCAACTGCGCGTAACGACTCCACTATCCCCTTCCTTCGTTTCAGCGGAGCTACAGTAAGAATTATTTTCTTTTCTTTTGGTGTAGGATTTTCTGCAAAAACAGCGTCATTCGTAGCGATACCATTGTGTACTACATCTATTTTGGCTTCTATATTTTTGAGAAGATATGCCTTGGTATATTCGCTTACCGCGATAATCGTGCGTATGCGCTTCAACGCACTTGTATACAACCTCTTGCAAATTGGAGCCCAGAACCAAGATGATACTGCGGGCAGATACGCATAGCTTCCGTGCACTGTAAGCACGACATGCATGTCTTCTGGCATATATGGCACAAGCAGCGCATACGGCTCTACAGTTATATGAACAACGTCGGGTTTAAACGCGCCAATAGCGCGCTTAATTTTCCCCGCATCAAGTAAAAAAACAAACGGTGTGGAAAGATACGAAAGAGGATCATGCAACCCCTCTTCGTTTCCTAAAACCTCTTGCACGCTCTTAACCTCATGCCCGAGCTCTCGAAGCGCTGACATAAGATCGTGGGTATATCTGCCCCAACCTCCCGCAGTTGGATCTGTCATATGTGATAGAAAAAGTATCTTCATATGCTTATTTTTGGGCAATGACATAGTAACCCGAAGTCATAATAGGGCTTTCTTCTCGGACACCCACCTTGCTGCGCATTCCGTATTCTTTTTTTATACATACCCTAAGCATTGGAACAAGTCGCGCTAGCACTAAAAATACCGCCTTAGTTATATTCCCTCCACGCATATCTGTCTGGAAGGCCAGGCGCTGGAACAAAACACCTAGAGTCTCTGTTGTACCCACTTCCTCATGTATCTCTACATCTTTCCATTCTTTGAATAGGTGTTTTAGCCCGTATTTCGTAAAGCGAAAATAATCTCCTGGCGTATCGTGTAGTGGAAAGATAAAGCGCGTTGTTAGGATTATTTTCCCTCCATCTTTAAGCACTCTGCGCATTTCAGAAATACCTTGCTGCGGCGTATGCATATGCTCCAAAACTTCAGTGCATACTATTTGATCGAACGTGTTGTCTTCAAACGGCAAGCTGTGGGCATCACCGACCACATCAACTCCTTTGCCTGGCAAGATGTCGAACCCAACGCGATTGGAAAAATGAGACGAGTATGGTGAATCAGCACAACCTATATCAAGAGTATAGACGCCTGAAGCTTGAGACTCGATGAATTTGTCTAGGCGCTCACGAGTTATCTTTGATATAAGAAATTGTTTCATTTGAGTATCTTCCCTACAAAAGACAGTATGGAGCGAGCCCGATTATCCCAGGTATACGCTTGAACATCACGCTGTGCCTGCGCGGCGCGGGCACTTGCCACTTCTCTCTGCTTCATCACTGATTCTATACCCTCAGCAAGAGCCTGTGGATTATCAGCTTCTACTAAAAAGGCATTATCGGGATTCAGAACTTCTCTGATAGACGGTAGGTCAGAGGCAACGATTGGAACGCCCGATGCCATATATTCAAACAGCTTCATAGGAGAAGTCGAGATGGCTGAGATTGCTTGCTTTCCAGAATTTGGAAGCACTACGACATCTGCAAGAGCTATATAGCTTGGAATAGATTCGTGCGGTTTCTGTCCCACCATCAAGAAATTAGCGCGCTCGGGATATTCTTTTTTAAAATATTCAACATAATGCTCTTTACCGCCGACTACTACAATTTGATATGAGTCATCAAGAAGCTTTGATGCTTCGTAGAGCACCCCCACCCCCTTCCAAGGCTCATCTATGGAGCCTGTGTATACGATGACGTGTTTGTCTTCTGGTATTCCAAGCTCAGCTTTTAGACCAACAACATCTTTTGTGCCTGAAAACTCCGACACATCAACAGCATCAGACGCGACGAGAATCTTTTCTGCAGGATATCCCGTAGAAACAAGTTCCTGTTTCATCGCATTCGTAAGCGAAATAATCCCGGAAACACGTCTCAACATATACCGGCTCCACCATGTTTTTACGAAAACCAAATGATGTATCTCATACCAAAACCGCAAAGGCAGCCTGAACCACAGTGCGTTGAGAAGAATAATAAAGAAAAGCATTCTTTCCTCTCGACACAACACATCAGAAACTTGCATGGTCCTCGCGTATTTCAAATAGTCCCAGGCGTATGTATAGCTATGAGCATGTTCTCCAACATAATATGCATCAAGCCCATGAGGAAGAGGTCTCCTCGTGCTTCTCATGCCGAAGAGAAAATCTTTGCCGAGCAGCGCAGTAAACGCCGCCGCCATATGCAGTACTTGGATACGATTCGCCCTTGTAGAGGGATAGTCTATTGTTGTTGCGTACAGAAATTTCATAGAAATTAAATACTCGCCTTTACGCAAAACCCAAGCGCATAATCCTCCGAACGGTATTTCTTGCCCGTGATCTTTGCAGCCTGGGAGGCAAGGTTGTCTAATGCATATACAACGTAACGAAACGTATAAAAGTTGCATAGGCGCAGAGGTTTGGGGAGAAGCCTATCAAGTAACACGTAGCCTGCTGAAAAGACACCTCCACCTAAAGCTTCAATCGAAAGCACCTTTAGACCAACACGCTCTAATTCTTGTGTTAGCGCATCGGATGTAAAACGATGAAAATCCCGAGGAGAGGGATGAACAGGAAATAAGAAAGGAACCACAATCACCATGGTGCCGCCTGGACGCATAGCCCCCGCAGCTCCTTCGATCAACTGTCTGTACTCGAAAACATGCTCAAGTACGTTGATAAGAAGCACTCCATCAAATGAGGCGTTTTCAACTGGCAGAGGAAACTCGAGGTCATGTGTTATATCGGGATGGGTTTTTTCATCCAAGTTCAATGTAGTAACAGAAAACTCACCTTTGAAAAAATCTTTGTAGTTGGAACGCTTGTCCCCGCCTAGATCAAGCACGCTGCCTGAAAGTTCAATGTTGGACATTGCTCGATGTTCTTCCAAGCGCAAAAGTGAAGGTATACCATTCATGATGTTAATTCTTGATCCTAAACGCCGCTTCGTATTGTCGCATTATCGAGTCTGTATCAAATGCTTCTGCTCGCATAACACTTGCTCGAGAATACGTTTCGCGCAATTCGTTGTCTTCAAGCATACGCACTATACTTTCACTAAACGCATCTTCGTCCCCTAACGCAACAAGAATACCAAAAGGTGCATCTTCAGAGCCGCCCGTGAGACGTTTTGTGTGATCTGAGTTCGGGGCGAGCAATTCCCGCGGACCCGAAGGGCAGTCGTTCGCAACAACAGGTATGCCACATACCATGGCCTCCATAAGCGCGTTTGGCATACCTTCCCAGAGAGACGAGAAGGCAAAAACATCCGCTTTCGCCATAAATGCATATGGGTTATCAGAATATCCAACGAGGAGAACTGAGGATTCGAGTCCCAACTCTTCTATAAGCGAGCGCAAACGTTCCTCTTCTCTTCCGCTCCCAACAATAAGTAAGCGCGCCGGTTTCTTTTTGAGCACATTTCCAAAGGCGCGTATAAGCATGGAAAAGTTTTTCTGTTCGCGTAAGCGCCCAACCCCGACCACAACAGGAAGCGTTTTCTCATCAAGCCATACGCAGCCTGTTTGCTGCTCTGCCTTGCTGCGAATGTCTGTAAGCGGTTTTGGATTATAGATAACAGAGACCTTCTTGAGATCAAGCGAAGCAATAGACACTATATCGTCGGCAACACCTTGTGAGTTAGCAATAACAACATCAGCGTAGCGATACAAACGTCGCATAAGAAAATATGTGAAGTGACGTTTAATGCCGCTGTATCTTCCATACAACTCAGAAAACATATTTCCCATGCGCAACGCGACACGAGTCCGTGAACCTGAAATAAAGCGTGCCATAAGGCACAGGAGATGCGTATGCTCATCAGTTGCCACTATGAGCGCCGGCCTATTGTGACGCAGATACTGAATGAACTTTGGGAGAGCAAATATAATGCGCCATGTGTTTAGAGTAATGACTCGGACACCCGGATTAACCATATCTGCAAGTTCCCCTTTTGGGGAAAGTACGAGAAGGTCAACAGAATATCCTTCTTTGGAAAACCAATTCGCGAGATCGATCATTGTCTTCTCACCACCGCCGGCACGGAACGATGAAAGAGAAAACGCTACCTTATCGTTTCTTAGATTTTTTGGCATACACATGTTGGATTCGTCGAAGCCCTCTCATAACCAAACTCCAATCCTCTTTTTGGATGGAGCTAACAAATCCTCGCTCTCCTTCAATACAATAATCGCTTACACGGTATGTATTAGAGAGAGTTTTTATTTTCTTAGCAAGCGCATGTTCATCTAAGAATCGCCTAAATGGTTCCGTGACCATGTTCCAGTTATTAAGTGTTTTCATGGACGTATCGGCATGGACTTCTCCAGTTCTGTCGAGGCTGACGCCGCTAAGATCAAACTTACCGCCCAACATTGTGAACAATTCCGGCTTCAAAAATTCAAATGAGCCTCGAATATTCATAGCTCGGCCGAGAATCCTCACTTTTATAAACTCCCGCCAATTAAGCGCGCTCCCTGTACTGTTAGTGAGTATCATCCAATCCTCCTTATCCGTTAGATGGTCCAGATAAAATCGATCGTTCAAAATAAGGTTGTCATCATGGGAAATGAACAGCATGTCGTACTGTGTGTAATCGTGCTCTTCTAACCATTGATTGGTGTTACCGAAATCCCCCACTGTGTTTGGGTACAGCTTATAGTTCCATCCAAGCGCTTCGATTTCTTCAATGGTTGCAATTTTTTCGTACAAAATACGATCAAGCACTTCAGGGTAGCTCCACGCTAAGCTTGCAAGATACTCTTTCTTTTCTATTGCAGAATGATGCGGGTCTCGATGTGCCACACAAAACAGATCAACAGACCAGCCTTCTGGTATCTTTTGTTCGGCAATCGCTTTAAAGAAATGGAGAGGAAAATGCCAACCACTCACGATCACTGCTAGTCTTTTTGTAGTATTCATATAAGTTGTGAAAGTGAAGGAAATCGTTCATCAATAACCTTGTACGGCACGCCCGAATCAGAGATCTTCTTGAGCCCATACTTTTTCATCCATTCTATCTCGTCTCTTTCTCCAGGCGCACCTCCTTCAAAAATAACTGTAGCCCCTGTTGCGACACGATCTTTCACTGCGTCGTAAAGAAGCGCAATGGTGTCTCCTTTATTTGAAATATCAACATGAAGCAAATCAAACGGTTCTGGATTTTGAATCCAAATATCGAAATCTCCCTTTTTGAGAGTTACGTACTTCGACACGCCATACCTGTCGATATTTGCCTGGGTTTGCTCCATCGTCGAATGCTTATATTTATAGTCCTCAAACAGATCGTACCCGACAATATGTCCGCTGCCGAGTTCATCAAGCGCCATCGCCATCGCAACGGTGGAATATCCGTACAAAGTCCCCCACTCGATAATGATTTTCGGTTTTTCTTTCAAAACCAGATCATAGAGAGTACGCCCGATGTCATTCTTTTGAAAAGATGATTCTATGTCTGGATTCTGATATTGCATATGATTTATTTCGATTCGTTAAACTGCTTCAACAACGCACAGATACGCTCAACATCCCCCACCGAAACGCCGTGATGAAGTGGCAGTAAAAGATACTGGCTCTCGAGCCTATCCATAACGGGAAGTGCTTGCCTTCCTCCAAAGATCGAGTACTTATCGTTTCTATAATGGTAGTCGCCTGTATGCACCCCATGACTCTTCATAAATTCAATAAGCTCAGCTCTTTTTGGAGAAAGCGTATACGCAAACCAGATAGGTGCAGAGATTCCGTGGCGCATATATACTGCGCCGATCTTTTTTCTATGAGCAACAAGCCAGTCTAGTGCGCGCAAATTCCCTCGCCCAATAGCCGCTGTAATATCGCTCATATGATACTTAAAGCCAGGCTCAGTAATATCAGTGTCGCCAAGCTTTTGCTTAAGCTCCCGATCGTACCCAAACCAACGCAATCGTTTTGCCTTTTTGTGCATCTCCTCATCCTTGCAGACCAAGAATCCGCCGTCACCTGAAGTAAGAGTTTTTATCGCTTGCAATGAAACACACGTAAAGTCAGCCTTGCCCCAGAACTCAGAACCAACCGCCTGTGCGGCATCTTCAATCAGCGGCAAACCCTTCTCACGCGCAAGCTCGAGCATTTCTTTAAGGCCGCGGTTATTACCACCAAAGTGCACAAAGACGAGTGCCTTGGTTTGTGAAGTGATCTTGCGGCGAACATCCTCGACTGAGACGTTAAGGTCTTCTTCTATATCGGCGAAGACAACCTTGGCCTTACGATGAACCACAGGTAGACCGCTTGCTGGATGTGTGAGAACGGGCATCACGACTTCGTCGCCGGAAGAAATTCCTATGAGCTCGTACGCGAGATCGAGCGCCGAGCTTCCAGAATTAACCGCAGATGCATGTTCAAATCCGAATTTCTTTGCAAACTCTTCTTCAAATGCCTTCACCTGTGGACCCTCGCTAAGATATGCTTTTCCGTAATTGGATTTCAGAAGAACCACGCAGACCTCAAGGATCGAACGCATTGAAACATACGATTTGAACAGGCTTATCTTTTTCATCAAGCGCTAGTCAATAATCTTAAACTCAGGAAGTGGTATGACGAATTTTGCCTTGACCCCTTTTGCTTTCCAGTTTTTTATAATGAAATCAGCATAGTGCCATGCCAAAATAAGTATGTAGTCAGGTTTATCTTTGAGAATGATCTCATTGCTTACAATTGGATTGTGAGTTCCTGGAACAAACTTTCCGTTCTTCTCTGCCTTAGGAAGATTTGAAATATACGGCACAAGCGTCTTGTCCAAGCCGTAGTAGTTCATAAGCACCACTCCTCTTGTTGGAGCTGAATCGGCAACAAACAACTTGCCCTCCTTTCGAGCTTTGTGTGCCAAATCAAGAAGCTGGAGTCGTGCACGCTCTACATTCTTTCTGAACTTTGCCCATCCTTTTTCGGTGAACATGCCGGACTTTTCTTCTACTGCAAGCAAATCTTTGACGCTCTTGTTTATCGGATGCGCACCCTTCCAGCCTGCGTATACGCGAATACTGCCCTCACGTCCTTTAGCGCGCTTAGCGTCGAACACTTCCATGCCGTAATACTGGAAAAGCTTAACGAGCGATTTAAGGCTGTAGATACGGATGTGATCATGGTATGCCTGGTCGAACTGTCCGCCCTCAAATACATCAAGAAGGTATTGGCTTTCTGTAACCGCGACGCCATCCTTATCAAGAAGACGAGTGATGCCGCGCATAACCTCTCCAAGTGCTGATATGTGAGCGAATACGTTAGTAAAGGTCACAACCTGTGCTTTGCCATGTTTCTTTACAACCTCTTTAGCAACGGCCTCTGTAAAGAATTTCTGTATCGTCGGGATCTTGAGCTCCTTTACAGCAACTTTTGCCATGTTGGTCGGCTCAACGCCAGCAACACGCATGCCATGCGTTCTAAAAAATGAGAGAAGTGTTCCGTCGTTAGAACCCACATCCACGCAGAGAGATTTTTCTTTAAGATTCAATTTATCGACGATCTCGCCCGCGAGCAGGCCGAGGTGGTCTTTCAGAGGAGGCGTGATACCTGGTCGGTAAGAATATTCGATAGGAAATAGAATTTTGCCATCAACAACATAGTCGAGCTGACCCAACCCTGATTCTGGGCAGATCATAAGACGCAACGGATAGTGAGTCTCTGGCTCACGGAGTGTTTTTTCAGTAAGAAGGGCGCTGCATGGCGGCTGATGCCCGAGATCAATTCCTTCAAAAAGTTTCTTGGAACCAGAAATCTGACAGTGATCTAGTATTCCGAGCTTTGCGTCGTGGTGCGCGATTTTCTTCGTTGTCATATGAGTATTATCCTACAGGAAATACCGCCTCCACGCATCTCAAAAACTGAAGATATGGTGTCTAAATTATGGAATAACTTGACTTATGTTAAAAAACAAGTATAATATAAAGCGAAGTTCATTTAGGAGGGCTCTAATGGCCATCGTGCCAACCACACAAGGAAAGTTAGGCGTAGTCTCGGCATACAGTGCCACGGCAGTCGCAGCAGAACATCGAGGCTGGCCGCTTGGCCAATTCGTCACCGACATCAATGGCACCCCTCTCACCGAAGCGTTCGAGGTGAAGGCTGGCACGCTCAAGGTCGGTGAAGTCCGGGACGAGTGGTCTTCGGGCGAAGGCGACGCGTTTATGCTGGTGCTCAGCGGTGCTTGCGAGACCACGTTTGATCTCGAAGGCAACGATGACCCCGCCAACTTCCACACGGTCGTCAGCCGAGCAGGAGATGCGTTGTTCTGGAACAATGCAGTTCCGCACAAGCGGAGGACATTGGAGGAGACGCAGTACGTCTTCGTCCGACGCCTCAAGAAATAGTCCCAGCATCATTCGGGACAAAAAGCGCAGGGATATCCTCCCTGCGCTTCAATATTTAAAAAGTGAAAAATTCTGATTCGGGGCGCGCAAGCCAATCGCTAAGCGAAGGGAAGCTTCGATCTTTATCGAGCATCGCTGGTTGCTCCTTAATGGGCCAATCGATTGCGATAGAAGAATCGTCCCAGGCTATTTCTCCCTGAGTCTCAGGGTTATACAACGCCGAACATTTGTATTGCACTTCGCAATTCTCAGTAAGAGTTTGGAAGCCTCGCGCAAATCCTGCGGGAGCATACAATTGTTTTTTATTATCTTCCGACGCTTCGATACCAAACCATTTTCCTAAGGTTGGAGAATTCTTACGGATATCGACTGCGACTAAGAAAGCGCTCCCTCGTGTGACGCGCATAATCTTTGCCATTGGTGCATCCCATTGAAAGTGAAGACCGCGGATAGTATTGCGCTGCACAGAACGCGAATGATTGTCTTGTACGAACGCATCTTCTACTCCGACACTTTTCAGCGCGTCATTGCGATACGTTTCCATAAAAAACCCGCGCACGTCTTCGTGAACCACAGGCGTAAGTACATACACATCACGAATGTTTGTTGGTTCAATCTGCATAGACATTTAGTCTTTAAAATATTCAGCCAGCGCGTCATCAAACTCATACAGCGGCTTCCATCCAAGTTCGTTTCGAATGCGCTCTCCGTTCATCTGGTATTTCATATCCATACCCGGTCTATGGGATGGAGTAGTTGGGACATTCTTGCCTGTGACTTTTTCTACCCGCCCTATCAATTCAGTAACAGTGAAGCCGTTATTTAAGGTTAGATTGTACACACCTTCACCTTTTTCAAGAATAAGCTGAATCGCTGGAGGAATGTTTTTTACGTACACATATTCACGGTATCCCTTCCCTTCGTTATGAACTGGGATGGCTTCGTTGGTATCAATGGCGTGCTTGATGAGCGATATAATTTTTCGCTTATCTTGGCGAGGGCCGAAGACGTTGCAGAAACGCGTCTCAGCGATCTTGCCGCGCAATTCTGGGTATGTATTCTCGTACGCCATATGTATGAGCGAACCCGCTGCCTTGGATGCGGAATACGGATTTTTAGGATGCAATATATCCCCTTCTTTTTTCTGCACCTCACATTCGCCATACACCTCGTCGGTAGAGACGTAGATAAATTTCTTCAGATTAGGAAGCAGTCGAACCGCTTCGAAGAGATTCACATTCCCTGCTATATTCTTTTCCAGCGCACGATGAGGCTTCTTCGTAGAATCATCGACGTCACTAATTGCTGCCGCGTGTATAACATAGTCCGGCGCTTCCTTTTTAACCAACTCAATTACCTCCTCG
This sequence comes from Candidatus Adlerbacteria bacterium RIFOXYC1_FULL_48_26, assembly GCA_001773575.1. Taxonomy (GTDB): domain Bacteria; phylum Patescibacteriota; class Minisyncoccia; order Phycocordibacterales; family SBAW01; genus GWA1-54-10. Next base: position 12,736 of record MEXB01000001.1, read on the forward strand.
TCAGAAACATCGAGATGGTAAAACTTGAATGAACCATCGATGATCTCAGGATGACTACCCGTAGACTCCTTATCAACCACGACCACATCCCACCCTTGCTGTACAAAGTACTCTGTCACATGGGAAAAAATAAAACCGAGACCTCCTGTGATAAGTACTTTGGGCTTCATATATGTATTGCACTTTACTATAAAAGCTACCTCTTGAATATGTCTTGTAACACTTGAGAATACGTAGCCCCCGCTTTCTCCCACGAAAACTCACTTGCACGGGCTCGCCCTTTAGCAATAAGTACCGCGTGCAGCGCGCTATCTTCGACTACGCGCACCATAGCGTCACTGATCGCCTCTGGATCATGTGGGTCAACTAGCAACGCTGCGTCACCTGCAACTTCTGCCAAAGCTCCAGTATTTGAAGTAATGACAGGCACGCCAGCAGCCATCGCCTCTAATACGGGCATTCCGAAACCTTCAAGAAGGCTTGGAAATACGAGTGCCCGCGCGCGCTGATAGAGGTACGAAAGTTGCCCATCGGACACATAGCCAGTGAAGCGGACTGATTGTTCGATACCAAGCTCTTCCACAAGTGAGCGCAATTCTGCGTAGTATGCGCCCTTCGTTGTCCCTGTAATGAGCAGTGAGAAATTTCCTACATGTTTTTTCTTAAAAGATGCGAACGCTCGCAGAATATTTGGAATATTCTTACGAGGTTTAAGTGTTCCAGGATAGAGAAAATAATGTTCTGGAATATCTATGGCTTCTGGGTCTGGGAGCGCAATGTATCCGTTATAAATCACAGACACTTTTTCTGGAGATATACCAAAATACTTAATTACAGCCTGTCTCGTCTCTTCTGAGACCGCAATGACCATATCCGCCATGCGCATAGAACGTCGGTGCATGAAAAATAGAAGTGTTCGGTTGAGCCATGCAGAAAATGAACCGTGGCGGAATGAGAGGTAGGCAAAATCGTGAGCTACGACAATAGAACGTTTTGGTTTAAAGAGAAGCGGAATAACCGGTGTAAAAAATATGTACAGGTCAGGGGTTGGGTCAAACACCTGGCGCTTAGCGCGCCATATCGGTTTCCCTTTAAGAGAACGAATTTTAAACGACACACCTGGAACAACAAGCGGTACTGAGTCATCCTGTACATACACAGAATAGGAGTGCTCTGGAGCCGCTTGCATGGTGGCAGTCGCGAGCGCAAGGACCGCGCGCCCCAGCCCGCTGGGATGTTCCTCACCGTATGGATGTAGAAGTAATCCGATCTTCATAGTTATGCCATTTCTGCGTACAGTCGTTGCGCTAAAGAATGACTGCTGTTGCGCTGAACAAATTCTCTCTGACGAACCAACACAACTTCTTTTTCCTCACCGACAGACAAGGCGGTTTGGAGTGCGTCTGCAACAGACTGAGGATCTAAGTCTTTGAACGCTAGTTTTTCTCCAAGATACTCAATTGCGTCTTTATTTGCTGTTACCACAAGACAATCGCAGGCAGCTGCTTCTAGTATGGTTTTATCAAACATACCTTGCGGACTCATATTTACAAAAATATCATGCTCGCCATATATCTCTGGCGTTTCCTCATTAGCTACTCCGCCACAAAATTGCACCGAGTCACGTATACCAAGCTCTGCAACTCTTTCTCTCAGCCCTCTTAGATAGTGCGTATCTGATGCGGTAGTAACACCGTATATATCGGCAGTATACGCAACACCTTTTTTATGCAAAATTCCTAAAGCCTCTATAAGCACATGAATATTCTTTGATGGAGAAATTCTTCCCAGGGAGAGTATTGAATTTTCCTTTCTCTGAAGGCCTGAGACAGCGCTATGTCTTTGCATATCTACACCGACAGGCATACGCACAGATTTAGAGAAACGAGCTGTGTACGACTGGCGCGATGTATAAAAGACTTTTGTAGATAGAGCAACTGCAACATTGGTTAGGAGAGAACCGGCATAGTGATTGCGCCAGAAATATATTGGCTTGCCGAGCAAACGCCACAAGCCTCCGGCTAGAAGAATATATTCCTGATTCATATGAACAAATACGACATCGTATTCGTCACGGAAAAACCAGGCATATTGAAAAAGTTTTTTGATATATGAAAAACGTGAAGGGTTGGATTCTTTACCGAGTGAAATAACCTCTATATCTTTTGGAAACGTATTTCTCCCCTTTTTAAGACACATCACTGTCGCCTTGTCCGCGCGACGAGCGATAGAAAGTATCCATGAATGGTAGGCACTTAATACAGGGTCATCTAGATCAATTCCTTGTGTGAGTATAAGCAGCTTCATATTAGTTATGCATATCGCTGAGCGAAAGAAGAAACTTTTTATTTTCTTTAAACCACGCTGCAAATTCTTCTATACCCTGCGCCAACGGCACACGAGCAACAACACCAAGTTCTTTTTTTGCTTTTGCACCCGAGGCGCGTGTCAGCATAACATCACCCTTTTGATGTGGGAGCATCTGCACATTAGGAACGACTCCAAGGGCCTTTGAAAGCATATCGAGCATTGCTGTCGTTTCAAACGTGCGCTCGTCGCCTAAATTGTAAACGGTGTGGCCGCTCGTAAGTGTATCCATAGCAGCAATTGCTCCGTCGGCCACAAGCGAAATATGCGTATAACTGCGTCTACCTTTTCCGTTGGCGAATAGAGGTATCTTTTTGCCGAGCAATAGCAGCCGGGCAAATTTGTACATTGCCAGATCTGTACGCATCCACGGACCATAGACGGTAAAGAACCGTAGGCCAGTCATCGGAATGCCGTAGAGACTGTTATAGGTTGCAGCAATAATTTCTGTAGTCTTTTTTGTTGCAGCGTAGAGAGAGGCGGGACTTTCTGCTTTATCAGACTCTCTAAAAATACCCTCTCGTTCACCATAGACCGAGCTTGAAGATGCATACACCACAGGTGTCTTATAGAGCCGGGCAGCTTCAAATACATTTAAACTGCCCATAACGTTTGAGTCTATGTATGACTGTGGATCTTCGTGGCTATAGCGAACGCCTGCCTGCGCCGCTAAATGAATGATTGCGCGAGGCTTCTCTTTTGCAACAATGCCTGCAATTGTTTTTTTAGATTCTAGGCGGCCTTTTTTAAATGAAAAGTTCTTGTATTCTTTCAAGCGCGCCAGACGCTTTGTCTTTAGTTTTGGATCGTTGTAAGGGGTTACTGCATCAAAGCCTATCACTTTCTCTCCTCGCGCAAGTAAAGCCTCGCACACATACATGCCGATAAACCCAGCTGCGCCAGTTACAAGTATTGGTTTTTTGTTTTGTTTTTTTACAGTGTTTCGAGCCATTGTTTTTTCCAATCCTCTGCTGTTGGCATTACAACTTTTAACTCACCTCGCACTTCCTTTTGCAGTACATCCAACACAGCGTCTGCTAGTCCCATATATGGGACCACTACAGCGCCTGCCTCACGTGCCACTCCAACATCTGGGGCAACAACCGGCACACCCGCTGCAAGCGCCTCAATAATACTTGCCCCAAAGCTTTCGTGCCACGATGTGCAAAGCACTACGTCAGCCACTTCCATGTATGGAAGTGGGTCAGCCCAGCCAGGAAATTCTATGGGGAGACCCGTAGCCTCTTCCTTCAACTTTTTTTCTAGGCTCCCGGATCCGAGCATGATGAATTTTACTTGAGGTTCGCTTGTGTGTATTTCCTTAAACACTTCGATAGCGCCAAGAGGGTTTTTCTCTTCTTCGAAGCGCCCAACCCACAGAACTGTTTTTGGCGTGTGCGGTTGTGGCACTATCCCTCGGAATCGGGAGACATCAATAAACACTGGTAGGACTGACACTTTGGCATTCGGTACCATGTGTAGAACCTGCTGCTTTATTTTTTCTGAGACCACTCTAATTGAATCTGCATGACGTAACACAATTTGCGACACAACATGTCTTAAAAAAGAATGTGCCGAAAGATCTGTATGGACTTGTACGTTAAGCTGTGCGCCGATCTTGCGCGCGGCAATCAATCCGAAGAAGCCCCGCCAGAACGGATCTTGCACCGTTACTACATCGTAGCCGCTCGGCACAGTAGGCCAGTAGCTTCCCTTACCCCAATACAAGACGCGCAACTCTTCCACAGCGGCTTTCTGTAGCTCATACCGCTCATTACCTGGCCCAAAGCGCTTATCGCCTGTGATCATCAAGACTTTCATATGGATTTAAAAAGTGTGCTGAGCTGCTCAAGCGCCCTGTCTTTACTAAATCGGTCGAGCGATTGCGCGGCATGTTCAGCAAGCGCTGCTGTAAATGTTCTGTCTGTCAGCACACGCGAGATAGCAGCAGAGAGCGCAGGAATATCATCCTGGGGCACGAGCAGCCCAGTCTCGCCGTCTTTAACTAGTTCCAAGTTCCCCCCAACTGATGTTGTTATCACTGGTGCACGAGCAGCAAACGCTTCGAGCAAGAAGTGTGAGAGGCCTTCATATTTTGTGTTGAGCACAACCACATCTGCAGCTGCAATCCAGACTGACAACTCATGATTCGGCAATTGTCCGAGCAAAGAAGCATACCCACCTGCATCCTTTTTTTGTATATGGTCTTCAAGCAAGGATTTCCCTGGCCCATCGCCTGCTATATAAAGCCGTGGAGTGCGAAACTCACGAACCTTCGACACTGCATCAACAAGACCCTCAAAGCCCTTCCACGGAACAAGACGGCCAGCAGAAAGAATGACCTCCTCGTCTTCATGTATGTTCAACTGTTTCCGTGCCTCACTGCGCGAGAGCGTTTTGCTGCCAAGTTCTGGCTGGCTGTATACAACCTTGATACGCCCAGTAGGCACACCCCAACGCGCAATAATACTTGCGAGATATTCACTTGGCGCAATCACAGCCCGCGCATGTACTGCCACATACGACTGTACCGATTGCAGCGTACGTACCTGGGACGATGGTTGCGGACGCACTATAAATTCATCGAGGGTTTCTTTTACTCCAAATCTTTGTACGCCTTGCTCCCAGGCGTAGTCGCCACCAACACGGAGAATGAATGGCTTATGTAAAACCTTCGAAATGATGACCGTAGGAAAACCAACGCTCACTGGGTCAAGCGCGTAGATAAAATGAGCAGTCCTTGCTGCACGCAACAGTTTGACCATGTACAAGACATGCCGAAGCACTTTTGGAAGATGCCGTACATCGCCATATTTAACTAAACGCAGTTCAAATTGGTCGCGCGGAAGATTGCGCTCGAGTAGCGCCACATGTGTTGCGGGTCCTCCAATATCCGGTGCGTACAGTGGTGTGGCAACGCAGATTACTGTTTTTTCCATAGAGGTTCAAAAGCTTCTTGTTGCATGCGTACTGCCAACATATCCCAATCATACTGCGTAGAAAGCTCTTTTGCTTTTTCGACGATACGCTGTGTTTGAGTTGGGTTTTCAATAACCTGCCGCACAGCAGATGCAATACTTTGTGGACTATCAACCTCTACCACAAAGCCGGTCTCCCCATCTGTAAGAAAATCCGGAATGCCACCTACCGCTGTTCCAATGACAGGAATCCCTGCCGCCATAGCTTCAATAAAAGAATTGCCCATCCCCTCTGAACGAGAAGGTCGTATAAAAATATCCGCGCTATGTAGTAGCGCAGGCAGGTGCGCATGATCTATGTACCCCAAAAAATGCACCCTATCTTCAACCTGTAATTCTTTTGCAAGCTTTCGTAATTTTGATTCTTCGGGACCAATCCCGGCGATTTTAAATTGAACGTCTGGGAGCAGCGACAACGCACGGATAACATCGTCCACTGCATTTTTATGGAATAAGCGAGATGCAGTGACAAGCACTGTCCCCTGATGCGACACAAGGTCACCAGAAAATTTTCTTGTATGAACACCGTTCGGTATTACCTTAAGAGGCCCGGTGAACCCACGCGTTCGTGCCCACTCTCCCAAGAAGTTTGAAATTGCCTGCACACGATCTGCGTGAGTGAACGCTCGAGAAAACCACGGCCACAACGGAAACATCGTGCGTTCTATCTGACGAAGCGGGTCACCTTCCTGTAAGGTCAGTAACATCGGAATGTCGGGATGGTTTTGTTTGAATAGTGCCGCTGGAACTCCAGCAGAGTGCGCCATCATCGCCCACACCGCATCGTACGAATTCTTTCTGTGCAAAGCCGAAGCTTCACGAGCTGCTCTAAATTGAAATAGAAACTTTGAAATTCTTGACGTGCCTCCAGAACCGATTCTATACACCTGCACGTTTCCGATTTTTTCTTGGCGAGGTTCTGCAGGAGAAAAACGCATCGTCACCATATGGAACTCGATGTCTTGAATGCGGTCAGTTAATTCTTTTATGGCTACCTCTGCCCCGCCAACGTGAGGGAAATAGGCCAGGCTGAAGATTAGGACTTTTTTCATGCAGAAAGAGGCCATGTCAATAAACAAGACTAGCCCTCTATATCAAACTCGTCTACGGACCTATTTGTTACCTTTTTCATTGGGTTTCTCTTAAAAAACAGCCCTACGCCAATAAGTATAAGGCCCAGAGCCCCCACCACATAGGGCCAGGCAGATGTTATGTCTATTGACGCTTCGACAGCAGCAGCTGTTTCCGGGTACCCAAGCTTAGCTTGATCAGTCTGGGGGTCCGTAGAACGGACGACGCGCTGCGGAGCCCCTCCAACAGCGCTACTGTCTCCGCTTTCCGGCAAATCCAGTTTCTGCGAAGGTAATACTGTAGAGACTGGAAAGTTGTTTGGGTATTTCAAAGCAGTATCACTTCCTGCAACCATATGCATCACTTCCGGAGAAAAACGCACACTCTGCCCCGCCGACAACGTTGTGTCTGGTGGAATTTGAAAACTTGAAAGTCCTGAACTTATATTCCACAAACCAATATTTAATTCTCGGGATGATTGGTTGGAGATTAAAACTGAACCGTCTGGCTGCGCCAGTAAGCCTATCTTCGCCGACACTACCTGAACAACAACACGCCCCACCCCTGCCTTGTCGCCAGAGCCGGCACTTAACATAACGTTATATGTTCCTGGGTAGCTATATGTATGAAACGCTGATGACCCTTCTTGTATTGAGCCGTCTCCAAAATTCCAAACATACCGAGTGTCGGTGCCCACACTGCCGCGTGAATTGGTTGCCAAGCCCGTGAACGACGAGCCCGCACCAACAACTACTGTCGGTTGTGTTGTTATTTTTATTGTAAGAGTTTCAGACCCAACATTTGTTGTGGGCGTGTGTGCCGTAGTTTGCGTTGCTGTAGATGTTGCTGCCGCTTGGGGACCAGATGCACCGATAGTAATACTCTGCGTCGCATACGATATACTTCCCCACTCCGACTGCGGCCATGATGCGCAAGAGTCTGTGACGCTCGCAGGTTTTAAAGCAAATGTTGCTTTAAGGGTGTACCCACCGACAGTAGGATCTTTGTAAAAAAACGAACGGTTTGACGTACCCTTGTTCATTGTCAGCACAGTGACAGGGTTCCAGTTTGTCGCGCTTGAAGAAAACTTCCCTGTTGGCGAAGAAGTTGTAAGAGCAATACATCCGGTCTGCGCTATAGAACCCTGCACTCCAACCGTGATTGCAGTAGAAGGGACACCTACCCCTACAGTTTGAGGGAGTGTGACAAACAAAAGCGATAATAAAAATTTATTCTGTTTCATTGCCTGACACATCGACCCGCAGCATGTCGCGGAGCGTCTGTTCAGACAAATGAGCGTGGTTTTTTTCTTCCACGATCTTGCCGAGCGCTTCTTTAAGTGACGGTTGGTGGTTTGGTTGGTTGGTTTTTACCTGCGCAGAACCCTCTGACGTCGCTTGGGGCGACGCAACCGGATTCTGCTTCGGCGTTACAGTTGGTGAATCTCCTTTCGTAGCCATAGCAAGAGCCTCCTTCAAACTCGTTGCACCACCCAACGGTGGTTTCTCTGGCTGTCGAGGACGAGGCGCTGAAGGACGTACAGGTACGGCCTGTGGTGTTGCTTGGGGCGACGACGATGTCGCAGATGCCGGAGCAACAGCGGGCCGCGGTTCGGAAGAACCGATCGGACGCTGTTGCGCAGGTTCAGTTGATACTTTTGGCTGTAGTGAGCTTGGTTTGTATGTGGTCTCGGTTGGTCTCTGCGCAGGCGCAGCCGTAGTTGCAGCCTTCTTGGGTGCCATGCTGTCAGGTTCGCTCCAAGCAGCAAGAGCTTCTTCAACTGATTTACGGGAGCGACCAAATTGAAGACGTGAACTTTCTATAGTTTGCTCAACGAATCTTTCTGGTGGCGGATCAAACGGAGACATAGTTGTTGCCGAAAACGGCGGAGAACCTACCCCATCTATCATGAGTGTCAAATAAATCTGGGCAAAACCAAGGTTCACCAGATCTTCCTGTGTAAACTTCGGCTGGAAGATTGTCTCAAGTACTTCTGCGTCGAATGGCCCGACACGAAATGCCACCGTGGTACCAACGTTGCCGAACACAGCGTCACGCACCTCTTCTTCCATCTGCTCTATATATTGGTGCGCAATAATAAGGTTGAGTTTATATTTGCGGGCCTCAGAGAGGATGTCAGCAAAGCTTTGGTTAGCAAAGCTTTGGAATTCGTCTACGTAGAAATAGAAAGAAGGTAGTTCAGACAATGTTCGCGCTGGCACATCGGCGCGAGACATTGCTGCCAAGTAAATTTTTGTCACGAGCATAGAACCAAGCAAGTTTGCATTTACTTCACCCACTCTTCCCTTCGACAAGTTCATGATGATGATCTTCTTTTCGTCCATCATTTTGCGAAGATCGAAAGAGGATTTTGATTGACCGACGATATTACGAATCAGTGGGTTACTGGTGAACTGGCCAATTTTATTTTGAATAGCGGGAGTCGCCTCCTGCGTATAACGGTCGGTGTAGTTAGCAAATTCCTCTGCCCAGAATGACTTGACGATCGGATCGGAAATATTTTCAATAACTTTCTTGCGGAAATTTTTGTTAACGAGCATGCGGTTAACATCCAAGAGTGTTGAGCCTGGATATTCCAACAGAGCCAACAATGTGTTGGAAAGGATGTATTCCATGCGGGCACTCCATGAGTCAGGCCCCCAGATCTTGCGAAACGCTGACAAAAGGCCTGAAACAACGAGATGGCGCTTGTCGTAACCCACATCCTCCATAACGTTAAATGCCACAGGATGGTCCATGTCGAACGGCGCAAAGTACACAACGTCTTTTACGCGGTTCTCGGGAATATATTCCATGATGCGCTCCGCTGTTGAACCGTGCGGATCAATAAAGGCCATACCCTCTCCGTTGCGCACATCTTGAATGGCCATGTTTTCAAGCAAGGTCGATTTACCCATGCCCGTCTTTCCGATGACGTACATATGGCGCGCTCGATCTTTCCTCTTAATACCAAAAGGAATTTGCTTACCGCGTGAATTGGTAAGCGCGAAGTAAGTTATTTTATCGTCATCTTGCAGCATACTTGAAACTAAGTATACCAGGAGTCGATGAACGCCCGATAAGATTTAGGTAGTGATATTCTCTTGGAACGGATGGTGTTCAGTTTTGTGTGCTGCGGGTTTTGAAAGTGTATGAGCGCGCATAAGAAAACCGATACCTGCAATAACAACACCGCAGAGAACCAGCACAGCTGTTCGTATAAAACTTGGGAACCCAGTATACGGAGTTACGATGACCAGAAGCCCTACAACAATGAGAGTCATTTCTCTAGACATGGCTCAATAATAGCACATTAGGCGGCTTCAACTATTACGACAAATTCCCCCCTTTGTTTGTTCGTATCCTGGGCAAGAATCTCAAGTAATTCAGCCGGGGTTCCTATAATATGGTCCTCGTATAGCTTGGTGAGTTCACGAAATAGGCCCACCTTTCTTTCACCATCCGTATGTTTCTTCAATGCTTCGAGGGCTTTCATAATACGGTGTGGCGATTCGTAAAAGACGCTCGCACGATCACTCGCAGCAATCTCTTTAAACAACGTTTCTCTTCCCTTCTTTGTTGGTAAGAATCCATAGAACGTAAACGTTGGAACTCGTAGTCCTGCGATAGAAAGTGCTGCCGCAAGTGCAGATGCGCCAGGTATCGTTTCTATTTTCGCCCCCATATCGCGCGCCTTACTTACAATTTCCAAACCTGGGTCTGAGACTCCCGGTGTTCCTGCATCAGATACGAGCGCAACATGCTTCCCTTCTTCAAGAAGCGACAGCACACGTGTAATTACTGCAGTTGGTGTGTGAATATCAAAATGCGAAAGTAGCTTCTTTGTTACGCGAGTATCTTCACAGCAGATAATATCTGCTTCTTTAAGTATGCGAAGTGCGCGCAACGTCACATCTTCGAGATTGCCTATAGGTGTCGCAATGACAGAAAGCTTCATGTACTTGAGGGTACAGGCATTTTGGCCCACACGCCAGAGGCTATTGCGCACCTCCCCTGTCTGTGAAAAACTCATCAGTAGAGACGCGTACACGTGCGTACCCGTTACCAACCGGTAACGTGGAAACAAGCCCAAGGAGACTCTGATGAAGCGTACCTTGTGTATCGCTGCAGCGGTTGCAGCGTGTGGCATCGGGCTGTCGCTGCCCGCTATTGCCCACGAAGGCTCGGAGAAAATCGTCAGCCTGAAAGGCGAATCGGGTGGCATCATCGTGGCCGGCAACTTCGGCACCTTCCTCGCGAACCAGCCCGAAGGCGTCGGCAACATCGTCGTACTCATCGATGCTCACGGCATGTTCGACAACCTGTTCGGCGCCAGGCCCGAAGGTGGCGATGGTCGTGGCCGTATCGACGAGATCCTGCACGTCATGATTCCGATCGACCCGTTCAAGGGCCTGCGGCCTGAACACGGCGACAAGATGCAGACCCTCTCGACCGAGAATGGCATGATCGCGCCGGACGACGGCAACGCCATCATCAAGCGTACGACCGAGATGGACTTCATCGACACCTACGTCGACAAGGTGAAGGCCCAGCTCAATGCCGGCAACTACCCGCTGGAATGGTCCGTCGACCTGCATCGTTCGATGGGCACCGACACGGTCTAGCCCCAAGTCGGGCGGCGAAGATCACAAAAAATACCCGAGGCTCACATAGCCTCGGTTTTCTTTTTTATAAAATTGACATTTCTATAAAAATCACGCATTATCGTCTCGAATTGCCCTTTCCATTCAATCTCTAGGGAGATACTCGTGGACACATCGATCAATCATTCGACCTTCATAGCGTACGAAGGCAACGGCCAAGGTGTCGACTTCACGGTCCAACTTCTCGCCTCTGGCGACTGGTCACTCGCTGGGTTCTACGGCGAGGAAGGTCTCAACAAAAAAGCCGACCTGGCCCAAGCTCTCTTCGTGAGTCTCTTCTCGATGGGCGCCAAGCGCGTCTACGCACCCACACCCGTCGAGTTCAACGGCAAAGTGATCACACCTAAAGCCTTTACCACCAGCATGACGCTGAATGGTCTGGGCGGCAGCGTTCAGATGCTTCGCAACGAGGAGTATCCTGCTGATGGAACACTCCTGCGCAACATCGGCGACGCCGGTGCCTTCAGCGGCGGTGGCTGTCCTATGATTGTCGCGACCTACAAGAAGCACATGGTGTTTGCTCACGCCGGACGCGACTGCCTGTTGGACCGCGTCCGCATCGACTCGTTCGACAAACAAGAAGGTCGTCGTTACGGAAGCGTTGTTACCTCCACAATGGAGGCACTGAAGGAGGAGTCTTTCGAGTCCGACTTCGACCCCAGAAAAGTGCACGCGTGGGTCTACGGTTCCATACGAGCCGAAGATTTCACGCACGCACTCGACGACGTCAAGTACGGCGCGTATAACGGCAAGATGTATGATTACGTTCGGGAACGATTTGGCCCTGAATGTGTCGCCGTCAGAGACAATCTTATGCAGATGGATCTCCCCATCCTTATCCAGAGACAATTCATGAAATTGGGCGTCCCGGAAGAGCGCGTGAGCCTCACTCACGCATACCTGCCGGAGCACTTCCCAACTACTCGCAGCGACAGCAAGACTAGGTACCTCGCTGTCGCGTTGAGGACATCTTGAATCAGGACCGCCCCGTAATTTATGGGGCGGTTTTTCTTTTAGTCGTTGAGTGCTAGCATGAATAAATGCAACCTGGAAAAGCACACTTTATCGGTATAGCCGGCAAAGGCATGAGCGCCGTTGCGCTACTGCTACGCGAACAAGGCTGGCAGATAACCGGCTCGGATGAGGGGTTTTATCCTCCTGTGAGCAATTACCTTGAGGAAGCTGGTGTCGTATTCTCCAGTGGATACAAGGCAGAAAATATTCCTGCAGATGCGGATATTATTGTGATCGGTAAAAACGCAAAACTTGTTCCTGAATCAAACACAGAAGTGAAAGCTGCCCTAGAGAGTGGTAAAAAAATTGTTTCCTTCCCTGATATTCTCGAAGGCCTAACAAAAGAAAAGGAAACTATTGTTGTGGTTGGAAGCTACGGCAAATCCACCACGACCGCACTCCTTACTTGGTGCCTCAAAGCAACTGGAAAAGATCCGAGCTATTTTGTAGGTGAAATAACTAAAGGCTTGGCCCACCACGCCCAGCTCGGGTCGGGCGATGTCTTTGTACTCGAAGGAGATGAATACCCTTCCTCAAATACTGATGCAACACCAAAATTCCTCCACTACAACGCAAAAAATGTACTGCTCACTTCCGCTACACATGACCACGTTAATATCTATCCCACACATGAAGACTATCTCCGTCCATTTCAACAGCTAGTCGCTTCCCTCCCAACAGACGGCACTCTTGTTGTGAACGGAGATGAACAATACGCACGAACTCTTGCAGAAAAATATACAGGCACAGTCGTTTTCTACGGTTCGGGTACTACAAATGAATGGCATCCGGCAAATATCGCCTACGGAGAAATTACGACATTTGATCTTATACACAACAAAGAGCGTGTTGCGACATTCTCAACCACCCTTCTCGGTGAACATAATATTGAAAATATCGTCGGCGCAGCTGCAATGCTTTTGACCAAAGGCCTGCTTACAGTGGAAGAATGTGTCGCGAGCGTCGCAAGTTTTCAGGGCGTTAAACGCCGTCTAGAACTTCTGACAAAAGACTCTTTAGTCCCTGTACTTGAGGGCTTTGGCTCCAGTTATGAAAAAGCTCGCAGTGCCATAGAGGCAACACGTCTGCACTTTAAAGATCGCAGACTACTAGTGGTATTCGAACCCCACACATTCAGCTGGCGCAACCGTGGCAGCGCCCATTGGTACGATAGTGTGTTTAACGGCGCAGAGCTTGTCTACATATATGAGCCAGCTAAACAAGGAGCCGGTACTCACGAGCAACTTTCACAAAATGAGATTGTCGAACGTGTACGCGCAACAGGTATTCAAGTAACCGCAATCACAAACCCTGCTGAGACTCTTTCCCTCCTCCAAAAGGAACTTACAAATGATGACGTAGTTTTACTTCTTACATCAGGAGATCTTGATGGCTTAATCGAAGGTATCCCCGCATTAGTTGAACATCATTTCCCTACCGCCCAATGAAATCCATCCCTGAGCCCACCAAAGATTTCGACATCTATATAGCACGACCCAACACTCAATGGATGTTGTGTGAGGGCGAGCCGCTCGCTGAAATATATGCACGAGGATATCTTCCATATTCAGGCGCAAAGAACAGTATGAATATCTTTTATTCGGGGCGTAGCGCCCGAGTTGTTCTGACAAATTTCTCTGCAACAAGTGAAAATCGCCGCATAGCAAAACGCTTCGACGGAGTATTTCAAAAAGAACGTATTCCGTTTACTCAGTTTGTACCGGATGATACGTTCTGGAACCTATCACTTATCTATTTCGCACAAAAACATGGGGCCAACGCTATGCCACGCGCCCGTATTGAAGCTTTATTTGCTGCGGGGATTATTACAACAGTTGTTGTATACAAGGACACCTCTAACACAGTGGCCTATGTATTAGAGGTCGAGCAGGACGACATGGCTCACTATTGGTACTCCTTCTATGACATACAATATGCCCTCCAGTCGCTTGGCATGTGGCTTATGCTCGACTGCATCCGTGATGCCAAAGAACGAGGGGTCAGATATTACTACCTCGGAACTGTGTATGGAGAGAAAGCGCTCTATAAAACAAACTTCGCCCCACTTGAATGGTGGGACGAAGTTGATTGGTCTTCAGATAGTAAGCTTCTGCGCGAACGCAGCCGAAACGACTAGTTTTGAGGAGGAAGTGGAGGCAACAAGACGGTGTCAACCACATACACAATACCGTTGCTTGCTTTGTATGCCGCCACGATTTTTGCGCTATTCACGCGGGCACTCTTGTCATCTATTTCATAGCTAAAGTTCAGCGCATCCTTGGAGAGAGCTGGTACTGTACCTGCAACTTGTGCGTTTACGTCAATCATCTTGCCCGAGATGATGTGATATTGGACCAAGCGCTTAAGTTCAGTCGCACTCAAATTGTTAACCGTTCCTGTAGGCAAACGACCGAAACTTCCATCAGTTGGTACAAAGACAGTGTACGGACCCTTGCCAGTAAGAGTTGCTGAGACGCCAGTAGTTGAAAGCAGTCCGCTAAAGCGAGAATCATTTTGCAGACTTTCAAGAACGCCTGCTACGGTCGATGAACTGCGATTCTCAGGAACGATTGGCGCTGTTGGGCCCGCAAGCGCTCCCGTTGTTGAAGTCGCCGGCTTGCCATAACCCACAGGGTTAATCTGAGTTGCATTCGAACCTAGGTACCACACCCACACGCCCACAAGTATCGCGAGCACTGCGACTGCACCCCAAACCCAAGAACGTGTTGTATTTGTCATACGAAAAATAATGAAATAAAAGTAAACTCAGCAGTAACAGTATACTACTGAGCATGAACGTTTAATGAAGATTTCTATACTCTTACAGTGGGTGAGTATAATCGCAGCGTGTCCTATTATTGTTTGTGTAGTTCCCATTTATATACTCTGTCCCAAGAGCGCAGTTGTAATGCACGCCCTCCAACATCATCCGTAAAATATAGTTTTGTCCGGAATTCTGCGGAAAATACATTGCACCAGCGTAGGCACCTGCCTGTGGGCCTGCTCGTGTATCTGAATCTATATAAGGATCGATTGCATTTCTGAAGGCAACACTACTTGCAGTACTCTCCGCATAGGTCGCACTCCCGAAACACCGCGCGCTCTGATGACCAGTACCGATGCATGCATTTTGCACAATGCCCGTCACTGGGAAGTAGCCATGATCATCGTAGTAGAAGTCCAGGGCCTTTTGATATTCTCGTATTGCGACTAAATAACTCGTGTTCCTTGCTCGTTCGCGTGCGCCACTTAAAGACGTAAGCACGATACTTGCCAACATACCAATGATTGCAATCACAACCAGAAGCTCAATGAGCGTGAAGCCCCGAGTATCAGTGGCTTGTCGCACCTGCTTCACTCTTCTAAACCAGACCATATAAAGAAATCCTACCACAGCGAGCCGGACAGGAAACTGAAGCGTTTATAAATGGTGAGCATGGGGAGACTCGAACTCCCAACCCTTACGGGATACGCTTCTGAGACGTACGCGTATACCAGTTCCGCCACATGCTCGTATGCGAACATGCCATTTATACCGTATTTTATGCAAAAAAATAAGAGAGCTTGCGCTCTCTTACACTTTCACATTTCCCATCCCGCTGTAACGGCCGTACCTGGGCCGACGATGCGCAACCTTCGGTTTCGCGCACAGATGCGGCCGCGGAGGACGTGTCGGATGAACCGGACGGTGCCTACTGGCAACCCACCCCTCACCGTTCCAGGTGTGTTCCCCGCCGCCGATAGTCCACACCCGCTGAGTAGCGTTGGGTTGAATAAATGCCCCTCGACTAAAACGAGTGCCCGTGTGCTTATTGCCCATTTGACGACCTCCTCCTGTAAACAACTTTTCGCGCTACACAATAAAGCCTGAGTTATTAAAATGCAAGTATTTTTGAGATGAAATATAGATAAAATCTGTGGTCATAATTCACCATTACGAAATATACGAACCTCTCCACAGCGGCGGCATTTGATTTCTATAGTGCCCAGTAAGAGCATTCCTTTGCACAGAAGTTTGCCGCAAGTACATCTATATTCTCGTTTCGCCGACATATACCAAAACTATAAAAGGTGGGTGGTAGCATTAATCTGTGAGCTTAGTAGAGAAAAGATAAAAACTGGTATGAAGATTCTCATCATCGAAGACGAAGAGAAAATTGTGCAATTTTTAAAGCAGTCGCTCGAGGCTGAGTACTTTACTCTTGATATAGCTCACGATGGCGACGACGGTGCGCATTACGCTCAAATAAATGAATACGATCTGATCATCCTCGACATCCTTCTGCCCGGAAAAGATGGTGTCCAGGTACTGCGGGAAATCCGCGCAGCAAACATAATGACGCCTGTACTCGTACTTTCAGTAAAAACCGAAACAGCACAAAAAATTGAAATGCTTAATCTGGGAGCGGACGACTATCTCACAAAGCCCTTTACCCTCGGAGAATTAGTTGCCAGAGTACGTGCCATATTGCGCCGCCCACACGGTATACAAGGCCAAACATTTACTGTCGGAGACTTAATGATCGAGACGAAGGGGTGCACCGTTAAACGCGGAGATAGAGACATTTATCTCACGCGCAAAGAGTTTATGCTGCTCCAGTATCTAATGCAAAACCAAGGAGCCGTACTTTCTCGAGGCATGATACTTGAACATGTCTGGGACATGAACACCGATATTTTCTCAAACACGATAGAGTCGCACATGCTTTCACTACGCAAAAAGATTGGTGACACGGGCAAGCAACGTCTCATTCAGACCGTACCCGGGAGAGGTTATAAAATCAGTGTATCTTAAATATATGGACACATACACCATACTCGACACACATCAATTACTCACAGATGCGCCTTTTACTACGCCCAAATCCCCTACCGTATACAAACTGCGAGACCTTCCTCTTGAGAAAAAGCCTCGTGAGAAACTGCTCAGCCAGGGCCCAGGAGCACTTTCTAATGCAGAACTTCTCGCAATAATTCTCGTACAAGGCACAACAAAAGAGGACGTGCTGGCAATGAGCAAGCGCATGCTGCGAGAGTATGGCGAACGAAGTCTGTTGGGCGTCATTAATCCCGAAACGATGAGCAAAGAGCTTGGCATTCCTCTTACCAAAGCTCTTCAAATAAGCGCCTGCGCAGAACTTGGGAAGCGTTTCTTTAAAGAAACAAATACGGGGACGACAATCATCAACGGCCCACAGGATGTTTTCAATCACCTGCACGACATGCGAGGACTCGCAAAAGAACAACTTCGCGGCCTGTATCTAAACAGCCACCACAGAGTTATACACGACGAGGTAATTTCTATTGGCACCATTGACGCAAACCTCGTACACCCACGCGAGGTATTTCGTCCAGCGCTAGAATATTCTGCAGTGGCCATAGTACTTGCACACAACCATCCTTCCGGAAACATCTCCCCTAGTCTTGCAGACATCGAGTTTACAAAACAACTTGTCGAGTCAGGAAAGATCATGGGCATCACATTGTTGGACCACGTTATAATCACGAAAGAGGGCTTTGCAAGCGTCCCGGTCAATTATTCGTAATCATATACATCGTATGTATCGCATAGTTTCTCCGTACTTCACGCTCAATGACAGGCCCACTCACACACTGCACGACAATGTTTTAGCGCAGCAGTTTGATGAGTACTATCATCTCTTCCTATTAAAAATCGCTCGACTGCCGCAAGACAAAGCTCTCTCAAAAGAAGAAGAGGCTCGCTTAGTAGAATTGTTTTCGAAGATAAACAGTCTCAAACGCGAGCTCGAAACGACATAAAATAATTCTAAAATCCTGGGCGACTTATCCCCAGAAATTAAAAACGCCCAAAGGGGCGTTTTGCTTTGTGCGCGCTCTAGGGATCGAACCTAGGACCTTTCGAGTATCAGTCGAATGCTCTACCAACTGAGCTAAGCGCGCGTACATCTTGCCAACTGAGTCCCGACGCTTCGGTCGGGATCCCGACCCGCAAAGCGGCGTCGGGACTAAGCACACATACGAACAATGCCTACAGTAGCAGATTTCTTCCACAGACTCAATAAACCCCTCTGTTGCAGATTCTTTACGGCTGAGCTACAGTGCCAGTAGGTTCAACAGTACGGGGAGCGTTTTAAATGAATATCTGCGCACATCGCGGGAACACCAAGTGCTCTTCCGGCACCAATGCGGAATGCAAGAGGCAGAGATCTCTGCCTGAGACACGGGAACGTAACGCGCGTCGGCGCAGAAAGAGTTCATCGACAGAAGAAGGAGGGCGCAGTCATGGAACAAAGTCTCTTACCCAATTCGAGCTTGCCGCAAGATGTGCGGCCCGAAGGGAGGTGATCCAGTCGCGCGAAGAAGCCGGTCTAGAAACGGACCAGCTTTAACCGCGGGAGGCTAACCCCCTCCTCCTACTACTACGGCTACCTTGTGCGAACGCCAGTCCTTCCATCCGGGACTGGCGTTTTCTTTTTATCTCATCTGTGTGCAAGCAAAAACACTCCGTGTTTCCTTGGAGTTTTTGTTTATCGAATTTTTGAGAAACACATCTTTATTTTGTTCCGTTCATACAGCCCATGTCGTTGTGATGGGATAGCGAGTACAGTTTAGAGTCAGTACTATCACTCTATTTATCTCGCGAATTCCACGAGACAAATAACCGCCGATTCAGTTATGCCCCGCAAAGCGAGACATAACAGCTTTCATTTGAATTGTTCCACGAGCAGCTTCCGCTACCCGTGCCTTGTTACGACTTACTCCCTATCACCGAGCTTGCCGTGGGCCGCGCTAGGCGGACTTCGGGCACTCCCGGCTCTCTTGAGTTGACGGGCGGTGAGTACAAGACTTGAGAACGTATTCACCGCAGTATAGCTGACCTGCGATTACTAGCGATTCCAGCTTCATGAGGTCGAGTTGCAGACCTCAATCCGAACTGAGCACGAGTTTATAAGGATTGGCTCAAGGTTACCCTGTCGCGACCCGTTGTCTCGTGCATTGTATCATGCGTGCAGCCCAGGATATCAGAGGGACATGCTGATCTGGCGTCATCCGCACCTTCCTCCCCCGTGAGGGGGCAGTCTCGCCTGACATATAAAACAGGCAACGCGGGTTGCGTTCGTTACCCCACTGAAGGGAACAACTCAAGCCACGAACTGACGACGACCATGCATCACCTGCCCAACAGTCTTGCGAGGGCCAAAGTTTCCTAAGGCTTACAGTTGGGTTTCAAACCCTGGTGAGGTTCTTCGTTTGCCATCGAATTGAGCCGCATGATCCACCGCTTGTGCAAGTCCCCGTCTATTCCTTTGAGTTTTAATCTTGCGATCGTACTACCCAGGCGCACAACTTATCGCGTTAGCTTCGTCTCGGAGAGGGTCGATACTCCCCAAAACTAGTTGTGATCGTTTAGGGCGTGGACTACCGGGGTATCTAATCCCGTTCGATTCCCACGCTTTCGTGTTTCAGCGTCAGGTACGCGCCAGTATACTGCCTTCGCATTTGGTGTTCCCCATAATATCAACGGATTTCACCCCTACACTATGAGTTCCGTATACCTCTCGCGACCTCTAAGTCATGCCGTTTCTCCTGCATTTTCCTGGTTAAGCCAGAAAGCTTTAACAAAAGACTAACATAACCGCCTACACACCCTTTACGCCCAGTGATTCCGGATAACGCTTGGGGCCTCTGTATTACCGCTCCTGCTGGCACAGAGTTAGGAGCCCCTTATTCATGGGGTAACGTCAATTACTTCCTCCCCCATAAAAGACCTTTACGTCCCGAAGGACTTCATCAGTCACGCGACGTCGCTCCATCAGACTTTCGTCCATTGTGGAAGATTCTCGACTGCAGCCATCCGTAGATGTATAGCCCGTGTCTCAGTGCTATCGGTGAAGGTCAGCCTCTCAGCTCTTCTAAGCGTCATAGTCTTGGTAGGCCGTTACCCTACCAACTAACTGATGCTGCGCAGGCCGCTCAAAAAGCGGATTACTCCTTTAGAGTTGCCTCACCATCGGGAATTACCTAACCTTTCGGCTAGCTATGCCCGACTTTTCGGTGCGTACCTGCGTTATACTACCTCGTCTGCCGGTTGCCTTGCGGCCCCCTTGACTTGCATGCCTAATCCACGTCGCCAGCGTTCATCCTGAGCTAGGATCAAACTCTGAATATTAGAGACCATGCCACTTAAAGTGTCATGTTCTTATCTTTCTGTGTTGAACGGAACAAAAGAAAGATGCCCAACGTAAGTTGAGAATTAACAGTCTTTTGTTCCTGCCTTTTTGCGGAAAACAAAAAGGACTTCTGCTTGCTCTCATTTCTAATCGCTCCTAGGTGACTAGATTTGAGAATGATCAATGTATCAATTTCGATTTTGATGCTTTCTTCCAAAGCCCTAGTGGCTTCAAAAGATTTTTATTCGGCCCCGTCTTGAGGGGCGCTTGTTTTCAAATAACAAACCCGCCGAACAGCGGGAGTTCAACCAAAAACCGGTTAAATCCACTATCGAAGAGTCATGGCAGACAGTATAGTCGGTTTAGGGATAGAGTCAAGCCCAACATAGGGCCTAAATTGAGGCTATTTTGGCAAGCAGAGACCCCGCAAAAAGCGGGGCCTGAGTCTGGGAGATTCCTCTTTTCTACGAACCGTTCTAGTCGACATCGGAGCGACGTTTCGTCAGGGGGTTACCCTTTCTACGTAGCTAGCTAGTCGAGGCCACACTTGGGACGGCGGCATCTCTAAAATGGGTCCTTATTCCTCCTCTATTGTACACCAACCTCTTTAAGAGCCTCTTCTACGTCCAAATACATCTCTTCTTGGGTCGTATCATTGTGGAAAATATGGTCGGCCATTTTCATAACCCCCCGAACATTCATGTCCCAGGGTTCAGTACCATTTGCTTCTCTATTTTCGTGCATACAAAATGTTTCAAAGTCGATCTTGTCAGTCTCTGACCAGCGATTTAGGATTCGGTTGTAGCGGATTTCCCTATCAGCATCTACTGCCCAAATAATAGCTCCGTGTTGTTTTAAATATTCCCCTTCTCCGATTGCACGAATAGATTCGATAACTGCATTATGAGAAATTTCTTTAGCTTGCTTCATAAGCTGCTCAACAACATATGAAGGGCCGTGCTCTTTGCGCATCTCGTTTGCAACCTGGCGCATGGTCGTTCTGTCTATTTCCAAACCTTGGCGTTTGATTTCTTCAATAAGAAAAGCTCGCACAGAAAAATGCGCGAACCCTTTCTGTTTTGTTAGATATTCAACAATCGTCCCTTTCCCTGCGCCATTGGTGCCGGTAATGCCGATTATCATTTTCTTATTGTATTACGCGTTGCGACGAGACCATTTATCCCACGCAACAAGCAATGGAGATGCAAGGAAGATCGAAGAGTACGTACCCGCAACCATACCGACAATGAGCGTAAGCGCGAAATCTTTTGTTGCAACAGGGCCTACGAAGTAGAGCGCCGCGAGCATGATAATAACAGTGAGAGAGGTGTTGATTGAGCGAGCAAGAGTTTGTTTGATACTCTTTCCTACAACCACATCAAAGGCTTCAGTCTTACTGTGCTGCATATTGAGGCGGAGATTTTCGCGGATACGATCGAAGACCACAATGGTGTCGTTGATCGAGATACCCAAGATGGTGAGGAGCGCTACGATAAAGAGCGAATCGATGCGAGCGTCTTCATAGAAGCCAAGGAATGCGAAGAGTCCTGCGGGAACCAAGATGTCATGGAGCAATGTAACAATAGCCACCACGCCGTATTTCCACGACGCAACTGGTTTTGAAACATGACGGAACGCGAAGGCGATAAAAAGAATGATGCAGATAATTACAAGGCCAAGCGATATAAGACCTTTGCGGAGAAGTTCTGCGCCAAGCACTGGGCCGACTGAACTGTATTGATCCTCGTGGACCGGACCGAAGCCTGTTAGAACAGCTACAAGCTGGTTCTTCTCTTCGTTGGAAAGATCGCGCTGGTTAAAAATGTAGCCGTTTTCTCCTACTGGCTGGATGCGCACTTCGCCGAAGTTAAGCTGCTCAACGACAGCTCTCACTTGTTCGACTGGTGGGCGCACAGATGCATCCACCTGGGCAGTAGGTTGGTAGGTTACTTGGAGCATGGAACCTCCTGCCAAATCGATGCCGGGACGAAGCCCCCACATAGCGATCGCGAGGATAGCAAGGACAGAAAGAAGCGCCGGAAGGATAAAGAAGTATTTCAGGTTTTTTGTAATGTTCATAAAATTATTTGATGCCTGAGCGCATAAAGAAACGGCCAAGACGAGAGTGCGTATTTATGCCAAGCGCGAGCATGAACGTACGAGAAATCACAATTGCTGAAAGCATCGAGATGATAACACCGAGTCCAAACACAAGCGCAAAGCCCTTGATGATCGATGTGCCGAACCAAAAGAGAATGACTGCGGCGATGATATGCGCGATGTTTGAGTCACGGATAGCGCTCCATGCACGAGAGAATCCGTGGCCGATTGCGTCCTGCGTACTGGCACCAGCGGCCATTTCCTCCTTCATACGCTCTGCGATCAGCACGTTTGCATCCACTGCCAAACCAACCGAGAGAATGAAGGCGGCGATTCCTGCGGCGGTGAGAACTACTGGGATCAGTTTAAAGATGGCGAGCATTATCACACAGTAAATAACGAGCGACACAACTGCCACAACACCCGGCACACGGTACCAAACGATCATAAAAATCGAGAGAATGAGGAACCCAAGAAGGCCTGCGAATACACCCGCGTGCACCGCCTGGTCACCGAGCGTCGCGCCAATGCTTTCTGTGCTTGCAAGTGTAATTGGCACGGGCAACGCACCAAGGTTCAAGTTTGTGACCAGATCTTTTGCACTCTGGGCTGTGAAGTTACCTGAGATAAGTGCCTGTCCATTATCAATACGCTCTTGGATGACTGGAGCTGAGAGCAAACGACCATCTAGAAATATCCCTAATTCACGACCTACGTTCTGGCTAGTGATCTCTCCAAAAAGTTTTGTTCCTTCTGAGTTAAAGGTTACGAGAATAGTTGGTTGTGTCTGGAGAGAGCCCGAGCCATTGCCAAACTGCAACGCTGCATTTGTAAGATATTTGCCGGTAAGACCAGTATCCACGTACGTCTCGATTGGAACAGTGGCACCAGTGTCGGTCGTTGCTTCACCCTTTTGAGCGAGCTTGAATTCAAGCGTTGGAGTCTGACCGATCATGGCGACCGCCTCGTTCACATCCGTGATACCTGGAAGCTCCACTATCAAACGATACGCTCCATTACCGAGCGCACCTGCCTGCTCAGTCTGCACAACTGGTTCGCCAACGCCAAAGGCATTGACGCGGCGCTCAATAACAATCTGGAGCGCATTCATTGCATCTGCTGTTTCTCCAGCAGGAATCTTGCTTGTGTCAGCGTTGTACACAAGGTGGCTACCACCTGAGAGGTCGAGGCCGAGCTTGAACGCAAAACGGCTGTCTGGCTTATTAGTCATCCACACAAAAACCCCGATCGCCGCCGCAACGATCAAAACCAGGACGGCGCTATAGCGCAACTTAAACATGATTGTGAGAATAACAGAGTTACTTACAATTTTAAAGATATTGACAAAAGCTCAATATGTTAGCTTTTGTTTGCTTGTGCGAGCACAAAAAGATTCTTAAAAATCATTGCAACAGCTATTGGACCGATGCCGCCAGGAACTGGGGTGAAAATAGATGCAACATTGGCGCACGTTGGGTCGGCATCCCCCGCGAGACGACCGGAGGCTTCTGAGGTTCCTGCATCAATAAGCACCACCCCCTCTTTAAGCATCTCTGGTTTTATAAGCCCAGGCTCCCCCGCACCCAAGACAACAATGTCTGCACCCTTCATGTCAGAAAGCGTACCTTCATTTTTTGTTATGACAGAAACTCGAGCGCCCAAGTCTTTCAGAAGCTCGGCGACCGGTGCGCCAACAAGTTTTCCCGCCCCCAACACAACAGCCTCCTTCCCCGCAGCAGCAATGTTGTGTCGTACAAATATTTCTGACACTGCCTCAGCCACAGGCGCACGAACTATTTTTTGACCATCCGTGATCGCATCAACATCTTTTTTAGCTGGAAGCGCGGCAAGCAGTTCTGCAGCGTTAGGTATTGGGAGCTGAACAATAATGCCATCGCATGTAAGCGCTTCGGAAATCTGGGCTGGGGTGTACCGACGCACTTCCACATTAAGGCGCGCTGCGACGCGTGATTTAATCTTAATAAATGACTCTGTCGCAGTATCTTCTCCTTCTGAAATAACAGCGAGGGACAGCGCCCCAAAGTTAAGACGTTCTTTTTCGAGTGCAGAAATAATTTCTTCTGCTATTTGTTTGCCGTCGATAATCATTTTATTTATGTCGTTTGAGCGCATCGGGAACATACTCTTCGTATGTTCCATTTGTATAGTAGAACGCATCCATTGAAGGAGATGAATATTCAAACCCATATTCACGGGTTAGTTTTTCACCTGTTACAGCAATTGGGTAGGAGTAACTTTTCCATCCACCACGGCTTGTAGGAACGCGACCTCGTGTTCCATGCCACATAATGAAAAACACCAAGCGTATAAGTTGTGGGTGTACGTAAATCACTCGCTTACCTACTGCCTTTGCCATATCAGGAGCACGAACAACGGGGCCTGGTGGGCAAATATTAAAAGCGTCGTAACTTCTTTTAAGTGGAGAGAATGCGAGCAATTCAACAATACGCACAACATCATCTTCGTGAATAAACTGGCGAAGCCATGTGTGAGTTGCTGGCACAAACGAAACCATCAAAGAAATCAGTTTGTGCACAAAGGACTCCTTAAGTTGTCCCGAAAGTGCCGCCTGAAGACCAAAACGGATACGCATATAGCGGCCGCGCGGGCCAGTGATTGCAGCAGGACGAACAATAGCAACCTCAACGTCGCGACCCCGCTCTTTAGCTGTTTGATATTTTTCTTCTAGATGCGCTTCAACAATGCGCTTCTCCTCTGCGTACAAATAGTCGCTCTTACGGAAGCCCTCTTCCTCCGTAAACATATGGTTCACAGAGTTTTCCTTTCGTGCACCATAGGAAGCAACCGTAGAGAAATGCACTAAGCGTTTTACGAAGTTGTGGTCAAAACAGAAATCAAAAACGCGGTCAGAACCATCAATGTTCCACTTCCACTGCGTTTCTTTTTGGCCATACATTTCACGTATCTGCCACGCAGCGTGAACTACAATGTCTGGCTGGTATGGAAGAGCCTCTTCCTCCCACCCCTCATCTGAAAGGTTCTTCTGTATATAGACGAGCTTTGGCTCATCTTTAATAAGTTCCGGCAAGGGCTCTTTGTCGATGCCAATAACTTTGTCGACATCAGCGCGCGCAGCAAATTGCCTTACCAGCATTGTGCCGACATATCCTCCTGCCCCAGTAATAAAAACTGTGTGCTGCATGTGTCTACTCTACCAAGAACTCACGCGGAACAACATTCGTTTCACCGTCTTAAGTCCAATGACTAAATCGAGCGCAGTTGAGCGATGCTTGATGTAGTAGAAGTCGTATGCCAAACGAACCTTAGTCTCTTCTATAGACTGTGGGCTTATATTCCCCTGCTCGTACTTTTGGCTTATCTGGGCCCAGCCCGTAAGCCCTGGTTTTACTACGTACCGCACGTTGTAGTAAGGCAACTCTTCTGCCAGGCGCAAGCCCAGCCCTTCAATATCATTACGCGGGCCAATGAGCGACATCTCGCCTTTGAGAATATTTATAAACTGTGGAAATTCATCAAGCGACGATTTTCGAAGCACTCCCCCGACCGCAGTAATTGGGTTTTTTTGTTTTTCTTCAGTTGTCCATTCACGCGATGCAGAATTGTTGTGGCGCATACTTCTAAATTTATATACCTTGATGCGCACACCATCCTGGCCAAGACGGTCCTGTGCAATAAATAAGGGGCCCGGACCTTCAATACGCATCAATATATAGAGGAGAGGTGTGATAAGAACAGTAATTGCACCCATCACAAGAGCGCCGGCAATGTCGATTGCGCGCTTAGTAAATGCATACACATCGTTTTTGGGCAGTGTAATATTTTTGAGAAACCAGTCGTAACGTAGAAGCGACAGTGGAACACGGTCGAACACCTCTTCATACAGCTGGTGAAAATCGGCGTATTGAAAACGAGTATCGCTAACTGTAAGTCTGTATATTGCGGGGAGGAGCGAGCGGGTTGTCTCATGCTCTGAGTCAACGACTATAAGGGTCACGCGCTTCTCGATCAACTCTTGAGCGAATGCGTCGAACTGATCAACAATAAGCGTCGCAGGCTTCTCCACAAGTACAAACTCCAGAGGGTACCGAGGGTTACGGTTCACCTCCTCTACAAACTCCTCAACCTCGGGACCTTGGCCCAACAACGCGGCCCTCTCACGCACCACTGGCTTGGAGAGTTTCGGGAAAACCCACAACCTCCACATAAAAATGCACAGAAGTGAAATGACGAGATAAATAGCCAAGCTGGTCTTTGGTGCAATACCAATGCCCGGCGCAAAGAAGAATAGGAGTGCCGCGAGGACAATGTTAAAAATTTGTGTTCGAAGAATTACCTGCGGCACGCTGCTGTGGTACAAAAGCACTTGCTTGCTATAGAGGCCCGCCATGTAGAACACGAGCAGCCAAACCAAGAACAGGACGCTGAAGGCGCCAACGTAGGCACGAACTATTTCCTCATTAGGAACGCCTCCATAACGGAGCAACAGGGTCAGTATCAACGAAAAGCAGAACACCACAAGGTCCCCTAAAAATAAAAGCCCGAGGGCGTATCTCCTGCCGAATGTCATTGTGGTAAGGTATACCATATAACCTTACATAGTCTAGGATAGTTTCAATAAGAACGAGGCAGAAATGAAAATCGTATACGCAATAACAAAGGGAAATTGGGGTGGCGCGCAACGCTATGTCTTTGACCTTGCCATCGCCGCTAAGGCAGCAGGACACGACGTGGCGGTTGCACATGGCGGAACTGGCAGTATGGTTGAAAAACTAACACTCGCAGGCGTACGAACTATCGCCATACCAGGCCTTGTACGCGATGTTGGAGGCAATGATTGGGGCGCATATCAAGCGCTCAAGAAAACGATTCGGGAAGAAAAACCTGATGTGCTCCATTTAAACTCTTCAAAAGCAGGTGCTATGGGGGCGCTCGCAGGCCGCATAGTTGGAGTGCAAAAAATTATATATACATCACACGGATGGGCCTTTCGTGAAAAGCGCTCGCTACCTGCCCGTGTAGTTATTTGGCTTATTTCTTGGCTCACCGCACTCCTGTCCCACACGGTTATAGCAGTATCAGATTCAGAACTTGCCCTCGCAAAACAGATGCCATTCTGCAGTAAAAAAGCTGTAAGAATTTATAACGGCATTGATCTCAATATGTCTTTTGGTTCAGGTGAAATAATCCGCTCAGCTTTCCCCGCCGGAGTAAAAATTACAGGTACCGTTGGAGAACTCACAAAAAATAAAAACCAGATCGCGCTTGTTGAAGAGGCAAAAAATACTCCTGGCATGTATGTGGCTATAGTTGGCGAAGGCGAACTAAGACAAATGCTTGAAACAAGACTTGTAGAATATGGCCTAAAGGATCGCGTGAAGCTTTTCGGCTTCCAGCCTGCGGCCGATGTTTTGAAAGGATTTGACGTGTTTGCTCTCCCCTCTTTCAAAGAAGGTTTGGCGTATGTGATTTTAGAAGCCCGCACCGCAGGCCTCCCAATTGTTGCCAGCCGTATTGGTGGAATCCCTGAAGCGATGGATAAACCTCTTAGTGAATTTTCAAAAGAGAAGATGGTTGAACAAACATTTGCTTTGTATCGCTAGCGGTCGTAGCCTCCACTAAACTCACGGTCCAGCATGTCGCGATGGGCGGCACGAGAGTAGCGGTTCATGCCTGAGAGCATTCCCAGTGCAACAAATTCTGCAAGAAGGTGCGTTCCGCCATAACTCATAAACGGAATTGTGGTTCCTGTCACGGGAAGAATCCCCATGTTAATTCCTGCATGCAGAGCAACGTGCGCAGACAAATAACACAGAACTCCAAGCGCAAACAATGTTTCAAAATTTGAGGCGCCGCGTGCCGCAGTTTGGATGATGCGCCAAAAAATCGTACCGAAAAGTCCAAAGACTATAAGAATGCCGACAAAACCCCACTCTTCTGCAAAGGCGGCAAAAATAAAATCCGTCTGGTATTCGGGCAGGAAACGAAGTTTGCTTTGCGTGCCATAGCCAATACCCTTCCCAAATAATTCTCCAGACCCTACTGCGATCATGGACTGGTAGGCGTTATACCCGCCACCCTGTATATCACGAGTGGGAGTTATAAAGTTGAGAACGCGTTGTTTCTGATAGTCATGGAACCCAAATGTCCAAAGTGCACCAAACAGCAGCAAGCCCAGACACACTACAGTTGCTACATGTTTTTTTGAGATACCGGAAAAAAATACCATACCGAACCAAATCAAAAATATGATGATAGCGCCACCTAAGTCGGGCTGTAATGCGACGAGAACGAACACAAGAAACGCATAGGCTCCGGACACTATGATGTGCCTTATATTGTGTATTTCGATATGTCGGCGAGAGAAGTATTTTGCGAGCGCAATAATGAGCGCGAGTTTTATAAGTTCAATTGGTTCAATTCCAAGACCGCCAATAGAAACCCAGCTTCGAGCGCCCTTCACTGACTGCCCCACCACAAGCAACAGAACCAAGGGAATGATAAGAATTCCATAGATACTAGCAGCAACTCCGTTTCTACGCAGAAATCGCCAGTCAATAAGTGACGCGGTAAAAAATGCCACAACGCCGACACAGAGCCATACAAGCTGACGAGCAAAATAGGTATCCTCGCCGCTAAAGGAGTCCATTGTGACAATCCCGAGCACCGAAAGTGCTAGAGCCGACGCGAATGCATACCAGTCAACTGAGCCTATTCTCTTTCGCCAAGTTGAGGAAGTAGCACTAAGAGGAGACATGTATAGATACTACTAGAAAGATGGCAATACTGTTATCTCCGCACGGACCACACCAGGAACACCAAGGGGCCAAGTAAGGGTTACATTTTGTGAAGATTTGCGCGGCAGCGACGTAATAAGGCTTTTTGACGCAGCAAGCGCCACGCCATCACCGTCAAACAATACGCCCCCGACTATGATGTTCGAAATATCTTTGACTGTGTTGTTCTCAAGCGTCAGCGTAAGGCGCGACCCATCCGCAGCAAGTACTTGGCGCGAAACATCAATAGCTGGGAGTGAATCTGGCGCTACAGAGGTCCATGTAGGCAATGCTGAGAATGCAAAAAGTGTGCGAGCTATCACACGCGTACCCGTTGGAATATTAGTTTCAATGACCGGAATGACAGGGAGCGGAGGAAGATCTGTAACTCCATTGCGTTCAATGATGAGTTGATTTTTTGCGTCAAACAATTGGAAGGAATATGCAGCCTTACGCGCACCTGCAGTGAGGTTAGTATTTTGAATATACGCCGCTGCAGTGTAGATATTATTTGTTTTCTCTCCTGCGACAGAAGTAGTGGACGCCGCAGACACAGTTAAAAATGAGCGGGCCCAGGCAACCGACGGTTCGCGTGTTTGATTTTTGCACAAGAGCGCACATGAACCACCGCAGTCTACGCCGATTTCGCTACCGTTTTTAAAACCATCAAAACATGTTGGGGCATGATATATAAACGAGAAATATGCCCAGCACAGTAATGCAACGCCAATAGCCCCGAACACTGTCAGGTACATATACTTTCTTCGATCGCTCCAGGAAAGGGCCATGGAGCTATTCTATCAAACAATTAAATTCTTTGTCCTGGCGACTAGCTACTCTCCCCACCTGTAACAGTGAGTACCATCGCCGCAAGTGAGCTTAACTTCCGTGTTCGGAATGAGAACGGGTGTGACCCCACCGCCAAATCACCAAGACAAAAAACTCAATTTCAACATAAATCAGAAACACGAACTTCAACAACAAATTATTGCGATTCTCAAGTTATCCCTTTCCTCCCCCCATTGGAGAATGATGGAACATCGATCGATTAGTACTTCTCAGCTCAACGCGTTGCCGCGCTTACACTTAAAGCCTATCAACGTGATCATCTCTCACGGATCTTAATGATTACTCATCTTAGAGTCGGCTTCGCGCTTAGATGCTTTCAGCGCTTATCCAATCCCGACATAGCTACCCTGCGTTGCTCTTGGCAGAACAGCAGGTAGACCAGTGGTCAGTTCACTCCGGTCCTCTCGTACTAGGAGCAAATCTCTTCAATAATCGACGCCTGCAGTAGATAGGAGACCAACCTGTCTCACGCTTCTTTTCGTTCATTACTGAACGGAATGGACTGTATCTTCATCTTTTCAGATGGTTAACGTTCAGTCTCTACGGGTGCATTGCTGCTTCCCTCGGTATCGTCCTACATCTGTGAGTAGGATTTTACCGATATAAGTTAACTTCTTCGCATATATTTCTATATGCGACCGCCGTGATTGGTTGATTCCACACTTTCTTATTTTTTCTTAAACGAAACATTCTCTCGTGGGGTTCAGATCGTCCAATCCCCTACGCCTAAGGCGTAAGATGCTGAACGGTCTGAACCCAGCTCGCGTATCACTTTAATTGGCGAACAGCCAAACCCTTGGGAGCTTCTCCACCCCCGGGATGTGATGAGCCGACATCGAGGTGCCGAACTCCGCCGTCGCTATGGACGCTTAGGCGGAACTAGCCTGTTATCCCCAGAGTAGCTTTTATCAGATAATCTTCCACCGCGTCTAATACGGATGGTCGGTTCACTATGGTCTGCTTTCGCACCTGCTTGGCATTCACGCCTCGCAGTCAAGCACCCTTTTGCCATTGCGCTATCGGCACGGTTTCCATTCGCGCCTAGGGTACCTTAATACACTCCTCCGTTACTTTTTAGGAGG
>MEXB01000002.1 GCA_001773575.1 Candidatus Adlerbacteria bacterium RIFOXYC1_FULL_48_26
AACCCACCGAAGCGGGATTTCCGTTTGGTGGGTTTATTCGAAATAGCGACGTTCCCACACAGTGGGGAAGCGCTTCTTGAAGTCCTCGTTGACCGCCGACAGCTCTTTGCTGGCAGCCTGGACTCCGCTAAGCCGCCGCGACGCATCGTCGTAGGCAGACTGGGCGGCTTCCACTCGGCCGACAGCCGACTTACAGCTGATCGCATCAGTGGTGTTGTTGCACCGCTGCCGCATGCTGTCGTACTTCATCTGAGGTACGGGATTCTGAGCCATTGCCTGACCGGCAATGCAGCCAAGAATGATTGAAAGAACTGCTGTGCGAACCACTCTACTCTCCTTCGGGCTAGATCAACTTGGTTCCTGGTACCGTCTTGAGCGATTGTAGGCGACGATCTTCTGGAGCATAGCCCCAACCCAACCACGCATGAGGATCTCCCGGTGCATGGAGGCTGAGATCGTAGACAGCGACAGTCCCTTCTTTGTTGAAGAGGACGTTCGCGTATCCAACGTCGTCTTTGAAACGAAGGTTGGAGACCTCGCCTTCGATAAGTTGGTAGAACACCTTCTTCTCTTCGGGCTCGATCCCCACGAACACCGTGGCCGTTTTCTTGTCGAAATCGATCTGCTTAAAGCGCACGCGCTTTCCCAGATAGACCTCGAGGGCGACGCGAAGCTGCTCCATTTGGGTGCACCATTTCGCGCTCACAACATTGTGCTTTTTACGAGACATCGCGCTCTCCTATTCCAGCAAAGCATTCAGAGGGTTTACCTCCGGGACCGACATTCATCAATTCCAAAAATACAGTACATATTAATATCAATATTGTCAATGTATTTAAAGAAATACAATCAAATACTGTATAATTTAGCTATGAAATTCCAAACGACTCCTGCAAAGGATGCTATTACTGTTGAACTTATTGAAGGGTCATTGAATCGTTTTGATGGAAAAACTCTCTCTATTGGATATGGGACAGAGAAGCCGCTTAAGCGCCGTAAGTTTGTTCTATTCACTCGAAAGATAATAAGCGTAGCGAAAGCAAACCGCATCAAATCTATTACTGTTGATTTTGCAGAACTAAAAGCCCTTACACCAAGCGATGTAAGCGATTCAGAGGCAGCAGAAATCGCAACCATTTCGTTTGTGATGGCAAACTACGAACACAACACATATAAGCGAGTACCAAAGAATGGATTCTCAAGCGTTGATACAGTCTCATTCCTGGGCGCATCAAAAGATGCACAGGTTGGCATAAAAGTCGGCACTATCGTCGGAGAAGAGGTGAATGCAGCCCGCGAACTTTCTAATACTCCAGGTGGCGATATGACACCTAAACAGTTCTCTGCACTCGCAAAGAAAACAATTGAGGGTGCAAATACAAAAGTTACCGTTCTTGGACGAAAGGAAATGGAGAAGCTTGGTATGGGTGGCGTCGTTGGTATTGGCAAAGGCTCTGACAACGAGCCTCAGTTTGTCGCCGTGGAATATTGGGGCGCAGCTAAATCTCAAAAACCAGTCGTACTCGTCGGTAAGGGCGTAACATTCGATTCAGGCGGATTGAACTTGAAACCAGGCGACCATATGTACGAAATGCACATGGACATGTCCGGTGGCTCAGCAGTGCTCTACACTGTCGCACTTGCAGCAAAACTAAAATTGAAAGCAAATGTTGTTGGTCTTATCCCAACTGTAGAAAATATGCCGGGCCAACACGCTGTTCGCCCAGGCGACATGCTTAAGTCTATGTCTGGCCGCCACATTGAAGTGTTAAACACCGACGCAGAAGGCCGCGTTATCTTGGCCGACGGCATTACCTACGCAAAGAAATACAATCCCGTAGTTGTTGTAGACGTTGCAACACTTACAGGCGCCGCACTTACCGCACTTGGCACACAAGCATCGGCAATTATGTCTACCGACCAGAAGCTTGAAGACACACTTCGCAAACTTGGAGAAGAATCCGGCGACTATGTATGGCCATTCCCAGTCTGGGAAGAGTACGAGGACATGACAAAAGGCATCTTCGGCGATGTCCCAAACATCTCAACCGACGGCAATAGCCGTTACGGCGGCGTTATCGCAGGTGGCATGTTCCTCCGCGAATTTGCGAAGGACCTCGACTGCCCATGGGCCCACATAGACATGGCACCACGTATGACAGCCAACTCTAACGAATTCCTCGCTAAGGGCGCTGTAGGCGCTCCTGTGCGCCTTCTTTTGGCCCTTATAGAAAACTATGCCGATAACCGTAAAAACTGATGTATTTGAAGGGCCGCTAGACCTACTCCTTGAGCTTATAGAGAAGCGCAAGCTTCTTATCAACGATGTATCGCTGGCAACAGTGACCGACGAATATATCGCACGTATCTCAGGCCAAGACATGCCTGTAGGGGAGACTGCAGAATTTGTTGCACTTGCAGCAACACTACTTCTTATTAAATCCCGTTCGCTTTTGCCAACACTTGAACTTTCGCCAGACGAGTCGAAAGATATTAAAGAACTTGAGTATCGCTTGGCCGTATACCAACTTATCAAAGAAGCTGCGCGTGGTGTTAGCGCTTCGCTTGAAGGCGCGCCACTATATGAAGGAAATGCTCCAGCGGCCGAGCCGATGTTTTTATTCGACACCACTGCCACGCTAGATTCTCTCCGTGCATCTATCCAGAAAGTGATAGAAGAATTTCCTGCACAGATTTCACTTCCAAAAGTCGCCGTAAAGAAAATTGTTTCTATTGAGGAGATGATCCAGAAGATGGCAGGCCGAGTGTCCTCTGCCTTTAGTGTTTCTTTTAAAGAATTCTCCGGGTTAAACAAAAAGCAGGGTGAACATGCAAAACACGAAATAATCGTGAGCTTTTTGGCACTCTTAGAGTTAGTGAAGCAGGGTATAATTAAGGCACATCAGGGCGACCACTTCAGCGACATCACGCTTGAGACTGATGCTATTTCTACTCCAACCTATGAATGATCTCCAGAATAAAATTGAAGGGCTGTTGTTTGCACTTGGACGCCCAGTTTCCTATATCGAGCTGGCAAAGATTTTAGCAACAGATGTTGGCGCTATTGCCGACGCAGTACGCATACTTAGAGACGCTCGCCAAAACAGCGGCATTGTTCTTGTTGATGATGGGAAGATGCTTGAACTGCGCGCATCACAAGCTGCCGCTGAAGTTATCGAGCAAATTCGCCGAGAAGAATACTCTCGCGAAATAGGGAAGGCAGGGTTAGAGACTCTTGCAACAGTGATGTATCGTGGGCCACTCTCTCGAAGCGAAATTGATTTTATCCGCGGCGTAAATTCATCGCAGACTCTCCGCACCCTTTTAATGCGTGGTCTTGTCCGCCGCATTCCAAACCCTCGCGATGAACGCTCTTTCCTATACGAAGTAACAACTGAAGTGCTTGCCCAGCTCGGCCTCCAAGACCTCCGCGACTTGCCCGACTATGCAGATGTGAAAGATAAATTATCCGCCCTCGAAGAGTCCTACCGCAATGCCAACGCATAACACACACTCAATTGCATCAGCTATAGGCGCACTAAGCCTTGTGGCTGTGGCGTTTTTAAGCGGCGTGGGTGCGGTTTCCGTACTCGACACCATCAATAGAAATATTTCAAACACCGCCTCTGTTGCACACGCATTTCCTACAACTCTCTCAGTTGACCCAGCCTCACTGACCGCAAAAGCAGCGATAGTATATGACCCAACAACGCATCAGGTGTTGTATGAAAAAAACGCATATACATCACTACCGATTGCATCACTTGCCAAGCTCGTAACCGCGACTGCTATTTTGGATCGTGTTATTGGAAACCCAACCATAACCATCACCAAAGATGATCTTGTGCAGAATGGTGCTGAATCTGATGCAGATTTTGTCCCAGGAAATAGAATAAAACTGCACGACCTACTTGAGATAGGGCTTATAGCCTCATCAAACAGTGCTATGCAAGCCGCAGCAAGAATGCTCGGAACAAACTACACCGATGTTCTGCAAGCAACTGCGTTTGGTCTTGGCATTAAAGACATGGAATTCCATAACGGAACCGGTCTTGATGTAACCACCTCAACAGCGGGTGCGTACGGCTCTGCATACGACATAGCTCTTATAGCGGCAAACTTTGCCAAGCAACATCCAGAATATTTTAATCTTACGCAAAAACCTGACGTAACCATCCCAGCTGGTTGGGGCGGTACCATTAGCGCACACGCGACCAATCTCCCGCTACAAGACATGCCTGGTCTTATCGGCGCAAAAACGGGATACACTGATCTAGCAGGCGGCAATATCGTAGCGTTGTTTGACCTTGAAGTTGGACACCCTATTGTTATTGCAGTCCTCGGTTCCACCCAGACCGCTCGTTTTACCGACACTGAATTACTTCTTGCGGCCGCTCGTGCAACATTAAGCGCATCGAAGAACCACACCCAATGATTACCTCAGATATCATCCGCGTTTTTGTTCCCGCAATGATCACCTTTTTGGTGGGCATTGGCATCACACCTTTTGTCACTCATTTTCTTTACAAGTGGAAGATGTGGAAACCTAAAGCAGGGAAGATCGCCTTCGATGGAAAACCTGCAGAGGTGTTTAACCAACTCCACCAAGCACGCGAAACTGGTACGCCACGTTTCGGCGGAATCATCGTATGGGGAAGTGTGCTTCTATGTGCCACGTTCCTTTCTGTACTCTCATTTGTAGACCCAGAATCTTTCGGGGGCCTTACATTTATCAGCCGAAGCCAAACATGGCTGCCATTTACCGCACTTGTTGCGGGAGCACTTGTTGGGTTCTTCGATGACCTCTTTGAAGTGCGCGGAACGGGAGGCCTCAAACTACGCATCCGTCTTCTTATCGTTGCAATTATTGCCGTCTTCTGCGCGGTCTGGTTCTACCAAAAACTTGGAGTATCCTCTATTTCATTCCCATTCGTCGGAATACCTCTAGACCTCGGTGCATGGTTTATGCTCTTCTTTGTTCTCACCGCACTCTTTATGTACGCCGGCGGTGTAATAGACGGAATAGATGGCTTGGCGGGCGGAATATTCTGCACAATGTTTGCAGCCTATGCAGGCATCGCATTCTTCCAGCACCAGTTCGACATCGCAGCACTCTCAGCAGCTATCGCAGGCGGATTGCTCGCATTCTTGTGGTTTAACATTCCGCCAGCACGGTTCTATTTGTCCGAAACAGGCACCATGGGCCTAACTCTAGCGCTTGTCGTTATAGCGTTCTTAACCGATATGCACGGTGGAGGGAAGGGGATTATGGTACTTCCTATAATCGCACTCCCGCTTGTTGTTACCGTCGCATCGATTATCTTGCAGCTTGTATGGAAAAAACTATTTAAGAAAAAACTATTACGCATCGCCCCTCTCCATCACCACTTTGAAGCGCTTGGCTGGCCTGCGTACAAAGTAACCATGCGCTATTGGATCGTAGGCGTAGTGGCCGCACTTATCGGCATGACTATTGCACTGCTGTAATGTCTCGAAGGATCGATAAACCATTTCTTTTTGCTACCGGCGTACTCGTAATCTCCGGCCTGCTTATTTTTACCTCCGCCGCACTTGGACAACTTGCCCGAGACGGAGCCTCATTTACCTCAGTGGCAGTAAGCCAACTTCTTCTTGGGTTCGTGTGTGGCAGCATACTCCTGCTGTTCTTTATGCGCCTCGACTACAAACTCCTCAAGCGCTACACGCCCTACATCTTTGCATTTGCCTTCTTCCTTACACTGCTTACGTTTGTGCCTGGCATTGGCCTTTCTCTTAAAGGCGCATCTCGTTGGATTACTATTGGAGGCTTCTCATTTCAACCAGAGGAACTACTAAAACTTGCAACAATCTTGTTCCTTGCCGCCATATACTCCACTCGTGCAAAAACTATACAGACACTCAAAGGAGGCATCTTGCCGATGGTACTTGTTACCGGAAGCGTTGCCGCAGTTCTTATAGCCCAGCCAAACACTGACGGTGTAGTAATTATCGGTATGGCAAGTGCCGCGATACTCTTTGCCGCAGGCGGACGCATCTCTCATCTTTTAATGCTCGCGGGCGTAGGTCTCCTTGTAGTAATTGCTGCAGCATTTACACATCCGCACGTAGCCTCACGTATCCAAATATATCTAAACCACGGGGACCCACAGGGCGCCGGCTACCAAGTAGAGCAGTCGCTTATTGCCATTGGTTCTGGAGGTTTTAGCGGGAGAGGGTTTGGGCAAGGTGTAGAAAAGTTCTCCTACCTTCCAGAACCGATAGGGGACTCTATTTTTGCCGTAGTTGGCGAAGAGTTTGGCTTTGTCGGTAGCAGCCTACTTGTTATGCTCTTCGCGCTCTTCACCATGTTGGGCCTGCGCATAGCGGCCAGAGCCTCTGACCCTTTTGGTGGACTGCTCGTCGTTGGGCTTGTTATACTCATTGCGGGGCAATCGTTTTTCAACATTGCCTCATCCTTGGCACTCGTGCCTCTTATAGGCCTTCCGCTTATTTTCGTATCACACGGAGGCACAGCGCTGGCTCTGGCACTTGCAGAGGTCGGCATAATACTCAGCGTTTCAAGGCATATGCGTTCACCTGCCTCAGGCAGGCATCAATCCTAAACTATGAAAATCCTTTTTACCGGCGGAGTAACCGGAGGTCATTTTTACCCAATCATCGCAGTTGCTGAAGCTCTCCACGACAAAGTGCGCGAGGAGAAAATTCTCGACCCAAAACTATATTTCGCATCTCCTAACCCCTACGACAAGGAGATGTTGGTCGCAAACGATATCACCTTCGTACCTACCTCAGCAGGAAAGTTGCGCCGCTATTTTTCGATTCTAAACTTTTTTGATTATTTTAAAACCGCATGGGGCATTACAGAATCAGTTCTACGCACCTTCTTCTTGTATCCTGACGTTGTGTTTGGAAAGGGTGGCTACGGAAGTTTCCCAACATTGCTTGCCGCACGGCTGTTCCGTATCCCTGTCGTCATACACGAGTCAGACGCAGCACCTGGCCGCGTAAATATGTGGGCGGGAAAATTCGCAACAAAAATCGCAATCTCATATCCTGAAGCCGCAGAGTATTTTCCTAAAGACAAAGTGGCTTTTACAGGCAACCCTGTCCGTAAATCTTTAATGCTCCCAGCACGCGAAGGCATGCACGAATTTTTAAAGCTTGAACGCGATGTCCCTGTTATCTACGTCACCGGAGGCTCGCAAGGCGCCGAGGCAGTAAACGAAGCAATACTCGCGGCACTGCCGGAGCTCGTGGAGAAGTATCAGATCATCCACCAAGCAGGGGATTTAAATATTAAAGAAGTAACTCAGCGTGCCCGAGTTGCGCTTGTAGACTCAGTCCATAAAGATCGCTACAAACCATACGCATACCTTAACGACCAGGCGTTGCGCATGACGGCTGGCGTTGCACAACTTGTTATCTCACGCGCAGGTTCTACTATTTTTGAAATTGCGCTCTGGGGTATTCCATCTATCATCATTCCTATTCCAGAACCTATTTCTCACGACCAGAAGAAAAACGCATTTGCATATGCGCGCTCAGGCGCAGCAACTGTTATAGAGCAAACCAACCTTACCCCACACCTCCTTGCGTCTGAGATTACACGCATCCTCAGCAACACCCAGCTACATGCCTCTATGGGTACCGCTGCACGAGGGTTTGCACGCGCAGATTCTGCAGGTTTGGTTGCGGACGCATTACTGAATATAGGCCTTTCCCATGAGCGCTAATGTCGTAACTCGCATAGCACCAAGCCCTACAGGCGAGATGCATATTGGAACCGTGCGCACAGCATTGGTTAACTACATATTCGCGAAACAGAACGGCGGGAAATATATCGTTCGCGTAGAAGACACAGACAAGGAGCGCAATAAAACAGAGTGGGTAGATGCTATCTGGCGTGATTTTGAGTGGTGCGCACTTACACCGGACGCAACATATGTTCAGTCAGAGCACATTGCCCGCCATCGAGAACTTCTTTTGAAGCTTGTTGAGGAAAACAAAGCATATATTTCAAAAGAGGCTAAAAAAGATGATGCATCACAGACAGTAGAGGTTGTGCGCCTGCGTAACGCAGGAGGAATTGTGACGTTTACCGACCTTGTTCGCGGGGAAGTGAGTATCGACACCACCGAGCTTGGTGATTTTGTTATTGCGCGTTCAATTGACGACCCTCTCTACCACTTTGCAGTAGTTGCTGATGACGGAGACGCAGGGGTCACACATGTCATCCGTGGAGACGACCATATCTCAAATACACCTCGCCAGATTTTGATCCTAGAGGCGCTTGGCTTTACACGCCCTGCCTATGCCCACCTTCCGCTTATCTTGGCTCCTGACCGCTCTAAACTCTCAAAGCGCAAACACGGCGCCTCATTGGAAAATTATCGTGCGCAAGGATTTTTACCTGAGGCAATACTCAACTACCTCGCACTTCTTGGGTGGAACCCTGGCACAGAGAAAGAGATGTTTACTGTTGATGAGCTGGTTAGCGAGTTCTCACTGGAACGCGTTCACACAGCGGGTGCAGTATTTGATATTGAAAAGATGAAGTGGTTCAACCACGAATACATCAAACTACTTTCTATGGAAGAGTATGGGGCCCGACTTACTGCGTTTATTGAATCGCGTGGGGAGAGCGCACCTTCGTATATGCCAGAGATACTTACAGAACTTCGCAACAGAGCGAGGACGTTTAGCGAAGCGGCTGATTTCCTCCTAGACGGTGAGTTCTCTTTTATGGAAGAAACAATTCCTACTCCTGCCGCAGAACTTCTGTTGAAAGGTGCGAAGGCTGAGGCATCTGCAGTTAAAGAACATCTACAGACAGTCGCAGATATGTTGGCAAACCATGAAGTGTTCACCGCAGACTCAGTGAAGGACGCAATATTCGCCTATGCTACAGAGAAGGGGAGAGCTTCAGTACTATGGCCTATGCGTGTAGCACTCAGCGGAAAAGAAAAATCACCTGACCCCTTCACCCTGGCACAGCTTTTAGGCAAAGAAAGGACACTTTCGCGCATTGCGGCAGCCCTCGGTGTGTTTTAAAGTAGAGGAATGGTCTCATTCTTTGTTTCTCTACTGTTATTGCTTGCTCCTGTTGCACATGCGCAAACGGATCCTTCTATACAAAGCCAGCTTGATGCAGGCGCAGCGCAGATCCAACAACTCCAAGCAGAAATAGCGCAGCTACAGAAACAGCTCGACGCAACATCTAAACAAAAGCAAACTCTGCAAAATGCGGTCAACGAAATTGCGCTCAACATCAAGAAGATAAATACAAACATTACGCTTACCAACGCGCAGATTACGCAAAAAGATAAAGAGATAGCGCGGCTCTCTGGAAGCATCTCAACCACTACCGATGAAATAGGTGTAGTGGAAGAACAAATAGACGACTCGCTGAGACAACTCAACATGCTGGATGATGAACCAATAGCATTGGTTGTGTTAAGTGGTGCGGATATTTCATCAGTATTCGATACGCAAAATAACCTCGAGGCACTTAGAAGCGGGTTGCAGGAAAGAACAAGCCAACTTCAAAATTTGAAAGGAACGTTGGTCACCAGTAAAAATACAACCACACAGCAGCGCGCCCAACTTGCAACACTAAAAACAAAACTTGCACAACAAAAGACGAGCTTGGGGTTGGCGCAACAATCACAAACACAACTTTTGGCGCAAACAAAAAACCAAGAGAGTTCCTACCAAGCACTTATTGCACAAAAGAAAGCTGAAGAGGCTGCGTTCGAAGCTGAGCTTATCAGGCTTGCACAAGGACTTGGCTCCGCCGACGTATCGAGTGCCGCATCGGCTAAGCGCGGCATATTGCAGTGGCCTCTCGACAACGTCACTGTCACACAAAACTTCGGCAACACCTCATTTGCAAAATCTGGCGCATACAGCGGACAAGGACATAACGGTATAGACTTCCGCGCACCCGTTGGAACACCGGTCAAAGCGGCACTGACAGGCACCGTGCAAGAGATAAACCTCGGTGCTGTAAAAAACTGCCAGTACGGAAAGTGGGTACTTGTAAAACATAACAACGGATTAACCTCTCTGTATGCCCACCTCTCTTCTATCGCGGTAAATAAAGGCGACCCTGTCGGCACAGGGCAGGTAATCGGATACGCGGGCGACACGGGGTACGCAACAGGCCCGCACCTTCACTTCACTGTATACGTTTCAAGTGCAGTTACTTTTAAAAACTACACATGCAACAGTGGCAAGTCTGCATATATTCCTATCGCACCTCTTAACGCGTACTTAAACCCTGGCGCATACCTTCCATAGTTCTCCCCAGGCAGGGGTTTACGTCCAAGATGGAAGCTTCATACTTATAGATGCGCGGTATCTTTGGTCGAGCCGCAAAAATCTCTAAAATATTTTTACAACATGAAAGTAGTACATATAATAGCGTTCCTTCTTCTCGTAGTTGGCGGACTTAACTGGGGCCTTGTTGGTCTTGGCGGTTTTGCTGGCAGCGACTGGAATATCGTGCACATGATCGTTGGCTCATGGCCAATGGTTGAGTGGGCAGTATACGTTCTCGTAGGCGCTTCAGCAGTATGGCTGCTCGTTGGCCACAAGAAAGCCTGCAGAGAGTGCGCAATGTAATTGCATTACGCAAAACAAAAAGCTACCCCGTAAGGGTAGTTTTTTGTTTTGCAAACACTGACTATGCTATACTCTTCACCTATGCAAGCAATTTCTATAAAAGGTTTACGTAAGACCTACTCCACAGGCACACAGGCGCTCAAGGGGGTAGACCTCAACATCGAAGAGGGCGACTTTTTCGCGTTATTGGGCCCTAACGGGGCAGGGAAGTCTACTATCATCAGCATTATCACGAGCCTTACCCGAAAGTCGGAAGGGGAGGTGAAGGTATTCGGCACATCTATTGACGAAGATCCTGACAAAGCAAAAACCTACATTGGGTTGGTGCCACAGGAATTTAACTTCAACATTTTTGAAAAGGTTATCGATATCGTAACCACCCAGGCGGGCTACTACGGTATTCCACGAAAAGAAGCACTCGAGCGTGCTGATGAAATTATCAAAGCGCTGGGCTTGTGGGATAAGCGCGACACAATGGCGCAGCAGCTTTCAGGCGGTATGAAGCGCCGCCTTATGATTGCTCGCGCACTCATCCATAAACCAAAACTTCTTATCCTCGACGAGCCAACTGCCGGCGTAGATATTGAAATGCGTTTGGGCATGTGGGAATTCCTCCGCCGTATGAACGAAGAGGGTACAACTATTATTTTGACAACGCACTACTTGGAAGAAGCGGAGGAACTCTGCCGCAACGTTGCCATCATCAACAAAGGAGAAGTGCGTTTGCACAAACCAATGAAGGAGTTGCTGGAAAGCGGTAAAGAGAAACTCGAAAACATTTACCTCGAGATTATTCAGGAAGCTAAGCAAGAAAAATAGTATGACAGGCTACCAAATGTGGACATCGTACTACACGATGGCCCGAAAAGAATTTGTGCGCATGATACGTATCTGGTCCCAGACGCTTCTTCCGCCTATCGTAACCACCAGCCTCTACTTCGTAGTCTTTGGCTCGTTCATCGGCTCGCAGTTGGCAGCAATTGAAGGCTTTAGCTACATGCAGTTTATCGTGCCTGGCCTCATCATGATGTCCATGATCACCAGCTCGTACATGAACACCGTTTCAACCTTCTACTTCGCAAAATGGCAGCGCACGCTGGATGAAATACTTGTATCACCAACTCCAAACTGGATTGTTATCGCGGGCTTTATTAGCGGCGGAATGATACGCGGACTGTTGGTTGGAACATTGGTACTTATCGTATCGCTCTTCTTTACGCACTTGGTCATCCACCAGCTAGCGATAGTTATACTTGCAGGTATTTTGACCACGATGCTGTTCTCGCTTGCAGGCCTTGTAAACGGCATCTTCGCGAAGGGTTTCGATGGCATTTCTATAGTGCCTACCTTCGTCCTGACGCCTCTTACATACCTCGGCGGTGTATTCTTCTCAATCAACCAGTTCCCAGAGTTCTGGCGCATTGTGTCGTTGTTTAACCCTATCCTCTACATGGTAAATGCCTTCCGTTACGGCTTCTTGGGCATTAGTGATGTATCTATTGCTATGAGCTTCTCGATACTTATTGCTATCAACGTTGTGCTTCTTGGGCTCACAGTCTACCTCTTCAAGAAAGGTTGGGGATTCAAGAATTAACGTACTCCACAAAAAACTACCCCTTACGAGCTTGCGCCTCTTACGCGGCTCGTGCGGGGTATTTTTTGTTTTGTACCTAGAAAAGCTTCTGCGGCTTTTTACCACGCTTCCACTCAGTAAATCTGAGTGTGTTGCGTTCAAGAGGGGAGGTCTTGCGTAGGCGTCTACGTGCGCCGTTTGCGATTATAGAAATATGCGGCGACTCATCTAACTCTTCAGCAATAAAATCTAGATGACCTTCTTTTCCTTCTGAGACAACCCACTGTTCTGGTTTATATCGGCGTAGGTCAAACGGTTTAGAAAATGCTTTGAGCGTTTTAACGCCGTCGTCTAAATAGTATTCATGGAAGAAAGACATCGCGAGCTCTCGCGGTGTTTTGTATACGGCATCGCGCCAACGCAGTATGGCGTGGTTCGTTTTGCTTATAGCGCCCCAGCTTCCTTTTTCTTGAAACAATGTAACGACATGGTCATCGTCATGGGCAAGCGTCTGCAAATCTAGAAGGAGTGGGCGGTGGCCGTGGTAGGCGAGTGCAGCTGCAGCAAACAATGCACCCTCCATACAGTGCGCTCTTTTGTGCTGTAGCACCTGGCGAGGGGAGAAGAGGGTGTCTCCTTCTGGTTCAAAGTTAATAGGGAGAGCGTCGAGGTAATCCTGGATCTTTTGGGGCGTATGTAAACGAGAAAAAACCTTGTGCTCCTGCTTCGTTAATAATCCCTTCAGGTTCTTTGTATACACTCTCATATGTGCCAGCTCATCCGTTTAGAGTCGTGTTTATATTTAACCACATTTAACCCTCTCGTATGTTATATACCATTGCAGTCGTTTTATTGATCCTTTGGGTATTGGGCCTCGTCTCGTCCTACACCATTGGCGGGTTTATCCATATCCTTTTAGTCATCGCCGTGATTCTCGTCCTACTTCGCCTTATCCGCGGGGAGAAGCCATTTGACCTCTAGCCCTAACGCTACGCAGGATAGAAAAAGAAAAAAACCGCCTTTCCAAAGAAGGGCGGTTTTGAATATACGGAACAGAGCAGTACAGAGTGCAGTAGAGTGGAAACTCCTGGGGCGCGAACACGAGATAGCCATGCCAGACATCCTACGAAAGATGTCGACGACTTCTCAGTTCAAGCAACCCCAGGAGTCCATCGGGACGACACCCCCGTCCCGATTCCGATACAAACACTAAGAACAATCTCAAATATATTACCACACCCTTTCTATAAATCAAGAGGTATACAAAGGACCGTCCTTGGTAGGGCAAGAGGGTATACAAAGGACCGTCCTTGGTAGGGCATAGGTACAAAAAAGGCCACTCTTGCGAGCGGCCTTTTGGATAGTGAAAGTGAACTAGTGTCGGCTGTACGCCTGGCAGGGAACCTCCGGCCTGGCGGCGCACTCCTTCGCCTCCTCGTTGGTGATGAAGCAGATCACAGCCACCGCGCCGGCAAGGAGGATCAACCTGACCCCCCACTTCTTCTCTCGGATCAGCCTCAACCTCTCATTATTTGTCTGGTACACGTCGCCCTCCTCGCTGTTGAATGAACCTGGGCCGACAATACCAAACCCCTTGATAAAGACAACCACT
Organism: Candidatus Adlerbacteria bacterium RIFOXYC1_FULL_48_26; assembly: GCA_001773575.1. Lineage (GTDB taxonomy): Bacteria > Patescibacteriota > Minisyncoccia > Phycocordibacterales > SBAW01 > GWA1-54-10. Next base: position 13,809 of record MEXB01000002.1, read on the forward strand.
CAGTAGGGGAGGGAGTGGGTCACAAAGTACAGACCCAAACCAACCCCACCCAAGCCCAAACCGCACAATACAGCTTTAGGGTAGAAAAAGGGGACTATGAAAGTCACCTCAGGGTTTTAAGAGAAATATGCAGATTTCTAGTACTCATAGGCTTAAGGAAGTCCAGGAGAGGAGCGTATTGCCTTTTTGTCGAGTCCACTTGGAGGATGTTCTGGACCCCTGTTCTTGCAGCCTATAGAAGTTATAATGCAGACACAAATGTCTGTACCTGATATCTTCATCACAAAGAGCCAAATTTATAAAAAATTCGTAGAACTTGAGGAGGACCCTGCAGGAATAACTTTTATTTTTGGAGCAGGGGCTTCCGCTGGGTACACTTCAGATACTGCAAACCATCTTACGCCTCCCACTGTTGAACATATTTTGGATAGGGAAAAAAATACCGCTGTTGCACGTTTAAAAGAGAAAGGGGAACATGATGGAGTTTTTGACGAAAAGGATCATATAGATGACTGGCTAACATCAAGACAAATGGATTTGGAATCTTATCTTGGCTCTCTTTTTAAAAAGAGAGCTGAGAACGAACCTTTCGTATTAAATTTTCTCGAATACCTCAATGATTTATGTGCCTTAGTCTCTAAAAATTTTGACACAAGTCAAAAAAATAATTACAAAAGACTTGCTCGTACAATGTATACCCTTAGGGGTAATTTACCTTGGCACTGCCTTTCATTTAATTACGACACGTTGTTAGAGAAGTCTATACTTTCTTGTAAAAAAGACGACGATCGAAATTTTAATTCTTTCCCCGACTACCAACTAAAAAACCCTAGCGTAATTAAGATACATGGCAGTAGAAATTTTACGTTTTCCTATGTCGAAAAAACTAAAACTCCAAAAAAGACACGTAAAGAGATCTTCAAACTTATGATGGATGGTTCAGTTGATGAGTCTTCCGAGCAGAGCTTTTACCGCTATTCTTCGGAAGAAGATTTTTCTGGATACGTTGGCCTATCTCGTTCTACTGAATGGGTCAAATATTCTGACGACGAAGAGTCGGTCTATTCGGATATTTATCATTATCCCTTAACGATGGTGCCGATTCATAATACGACTAAATTTGAATGTCCATATTTTAAAGAACAGCTTGAAGAGGCAAAGAAAAGAATTTCTGAATCAAAACTAGTTGTTGTTATTGGATACAATCTTGGAGATGACGTATTTCGTGAACACATCAAGGGCCTAGACACAACATCCAAGGAACTTATATTAGTTGGTACAAATTCCCCTAAAGGAATAATTAATCAAAACATTACGCACCAATCTTACAAGTGGGCTTCTGAAATTTGGGAGGGAAAGAATATCAAAATCTTTGACGGAAATGGTTTTGGTGAGTTTGTTAACGCCATAGCCATAGCATCATAAATAGGTGAACGTCTTGTCTCTGCAGGGGAGAGAGGTAGGATTGTGATATGAGTGGGAAAGAAATTCTTATATGTATTGTGGTAGCAGCGTTAACTCCCTTATTTATCAAGCTTGTACGTTGGTGGTGGCGTAATGGGTTGTAGAGAAGACAGAGGGTTAATTTAGTATGCGGCTAAATTCACTTGTGAGAAAATTTATTACAGGTTTATGAAAGCCATACATAAGGGCCATAAAACCACCTACGGTTACCCAGACTGACCCATTTACTAAAATCAAAGATCTGTAGAAGGGGGTGAATTTAATAAATTCTCTACCCTTATACCGAAGTAAGATTTTCTTTGTGTTTGTGTCTTCTTTAATTAATTTTTCATCAATGCATTCTTGAGCTAGTGAGTGAAATTTTTCAACAAAATCATAATACTCATATTTCATTTTTCCATCCTCGATAGCCGCCTCTTCTTTGGGAGTCTTTTTAATCCTTAGAAAGAATAAGAGCGCAGAAAAAAGCCCCCAGTTCATGCATGAAAAACGAATAAAGTCACCTGAATCAATTCCATGAGTAATAATCTTGGCATATTCTTTTTTAGAAAGATGTCTCTTTTGTCCGTCTTGAAAATACATCAACAGCAACAAGAAAATTCTTTTATCCCACATACAGCTAATTCTACCTCAAAAGAGGGGAGTCACTCCCCCAAGTTTTGTAGATTTTTTTGTAAATATTTTTATAGTTTTTTATCAAACCAAATGGTGGGGATGTCAGAAATAATTCCCAGACGCGCGCAGGGAAGAGAATGGGGCACAAAGTATAAGTCCGGATTTAACTGATCTGGGCCCAAGGGGATACCGGGTTTGAATATGGTTATACGTCGCACAATATACCTTTTGCGACGCTTATTAGGCTCAATATAGAGGGGGCCTGGTCTAGGCCATGTTTGAGCCGCTGGCTTTCAATTAATCCTTCCCCGCCCTATAGTTACTTTAGATTTGTGTCTTAGAATTATTTTATTTACTCTCCTCTTTTCATCTATGAACAAGAACTTGGCCATCTTTATACTTGTGGTCCTTGTATTGGTTCTACAGGCGTTTGCCAGTAGTCCAACTCGGCCGATCATTCACACAGCCTCTGTAGGCTCTTATAACGAGTCCGTTGTCATAAACCCGACCACTGATACCCGCGTCGAGGTCCGCGCCCAAGCTGAGGCCGCCGAACAGCCACAATGCAACCCAAACTATTCTGGTTGTCTAAAACCGTACGCAAGCGACTATGACTGCGCAGGAGGTTCTGGAGACGGTCCGTACTACACAGGGCCTGTACGTGTCCTTGGGTACGACCAATACAGGTTGGACAGAGACTACGACGGCTGGGCCTGCGAATAAAAATTAATTAAAAACAGGGGAGTCACTTCCCTGTTGGATTTGACACATATTTATATATGTGGTAACCTAGATTAGCTCCAGGGGAACTTATGCCCCACATAAGCTAAAGCTTGGGTGTTTCCCCACAGATTCTTTAACGACGACACCGGGATCTGTTCATCTTAGCCTGCCCCTGGAGCAACACATCCGGCCGCCACTCGAAAGATTGGCGGCCTTTTTTATACTCACAAAGAAGGTTGACAGACTTCCCTTCCGTGGTAGTTTGGGAAAGGCAACAAGAAGAAGGAGAAGACTTATGTCCTTTCAAAAGAGTTCCCACCAGATTCGTCAGAAGCGCGACTATTTCATGAAGTGGAGTGGCTTCTGGGGCATCATCGGAATCGTGTTCCTCCTACTGTTCATGTTCTCGGGCAGCCCGGAACGGCCCTTCATCCGCGAGATTGTCGTCGTGTGCGGCATCGGCGCAATCGCCTGGTTCGTGGCGATGCTCGTGTTCCTCATCTGGCACCTCATCGACAGCCACGCTCGGCACAGCACGCCGCGCCCCGTCTTTCCCGTCCCCGACCGATATCGGTCCGCGTAGACAACAAAGCCCGTCCCTAAAAAGGATGGGCTTTCCCTTTATTGACCGCAAAGGTCTTTATAAGTACTGTATTTGTGCACCATCAACTGGAGGGCACACATGAGCACACAACCGCGTATCGAAGACATCGTGACGGCGGACTTCAAAAAGGGCCTGGAACTGCTCGACCGGACCATGCCCAGCTGGCGCACTAAGGTCAGGGAGCCCATCGCTATCAGCGATGCCACATTCAGCCCCATCGCCCAGATCACCGGACAGGACTTCTTCCAGGCCGACCTCAGCACGTTCGGCTACGACCGCGAAGCGGCTACGGCGGCACACGGTGCGGACCGGGTCGCCCGCCAGGAATGGGCTGCCGACTTCGGCCTCTCGACCGGCGAAAAGCACCAGAAGGACGCGGACGGCCACTGGTCGCTCGGCACGCTCCGGCGAGCCATCGACAAACTCAACGAGTTGTGGAACCTCGAGCTCGGTCTCGCCTAGCTCACCCACATTTCAATCAAGGCCGCTCGAAAGAGTGGCCTTTTTCTTTTAAAAGTTTCCGAGCGAGTAGAGCAATGCTATAAGGATATACGGCACCACTATGGCAACACCTTGCGGGATGCTTAAACTCTTTTTACTCAAAGAAAGCCACACGGTTCCTGCAGAAATACCGCACAGGAGAATCAATATAACGTTTATCAAAGCGAGTGCTGCATATGCGCCACTTGAAGTGGCATACGAGAACGCAAGAAGCGTACTTGGAGCCAACAAATAAATTATATAAACCGCGGCAATCGTGTGGAGAGCGGCGAGAAAGGTTAAAAGCATTTTAGACATGGAATGATTATAAAGCACCTGTAAAAAATCTCTGATATTGACGCCCTACCCTTTTGTGCTATTTTTGTTGCGGGTGCTGGAGGGTTCGCAGTGGTGCCCATCACTGCCGTATGTGTAGCCGGCTCTCTGCCTCGTCCTTGTCTCTCCCCGAGCAGACCTGGTAGATGAGAGTCTCACATATGCCTCCAGCACCTTATTCTTCAGAAACGTTCTTTGTTCACCAACCGCCAGTCTCTGGCGGTTTTCCTTTTGTGTGGTATCGTATGTGTGCGCCAAGAGTATCCCTAGAGATACAACCGGAGGGCAGGCAATGTCCATTTCAGAAGGTCGCATCAACTCAAAAGGTTCCAACGGCCACTACTTCCTGCACGGGTCCAGTGCACGGGAGTCCTGGCTCCACAGCAGCGAGTCCTGGCGGTTCAAGATCGGCGTCGTCGTCGGTATCATCCTGATGGTGGCGATTGTCCGTCAGTTTTAGATGAAGTGCGTTTTCAACAAAAAAGCCGCCCCATTTCTGGGACGGCTTTTCTTTTTATAGTTACTTACCAGCAGAGGCTAGAAGTTTTGCACTCTGAGTGTTACCCCAGCATGGCTTGGACGAATTCCAAGGGGTAGTTCCTTCTCTTTCATATAGGTAGCGAGCGTACTCCATATTCCCTTCAAGAGAATATATGTCTATACCGAGCTTCTCTGAGGCACCCAAGTGGTAGTCCTCATTGACCTGCATAACGCCGACATCGCGGTCGTTTAGCTTGCCACGGTACACTTCGCCGTTTTTATTGAACTGGCGGAAGTGAGATTCACACTTCGCAATATCCACCATCACGGGGATATCGTAGAAGTATTCAGCGACCTGGTCGCGGATGGTTTGCGCCTGCGGTGCAATACCCAACGTCGGTACGACTGAAGGGGTAGTTGAGGCAGGTGTTGCGCCTAGTGCTGACGAAAGCGCCAGAGCGAGGCCAAGAGCGAAAGGCATGAGTAAATTTGCATACTAACTGATAGCTATTTAGGAACGAAAAAGGCCGGCTCGACTGCCGACTTAAGGAATATGGTGCCGGTTTTGAAGAGGCCGGTCAACGCTCGAGCTTGACAAGCCCATCTGTATACCCTTATCTCCAAAAAACCCTTATTTTACAAGGTATTTTGAATAGGCACTTTGGCCCAATTATTAAAGCCAGGGAATTTCGTACTGGTCAAACTCTGGGAGCAGTTTTTTGTCGTATAGGAGGCGGGAGATGACTTCTGCATGGCTTTTTGCCCCCGTTAAAGCGTTATGAGGCTTTGGTTCCTCTGGAATTCCGCAGTAATTAAGCACTGCATCGAGGTTGAGCTTGGAGTGGTGCTTCTCTGGGTCCGTTGGGGGAGTCAGTCCCCTCTTTATCATGTGCATATAGCACAGGGTGTGGGTGTCTATAGTGCGGTGGGCAAACGGCCATTCTGTATGGCCAGCACGCTCTGCTCCTGCTGCCAGAAAATCCCTGTCATAGGAGACGTTCTGCCCTGCCAAGGTTCGCTCCTCAAGCGTCTGTGCCCAATCCTTAAATTTGTGGACCAAATCGGCCTCAGACTGCTTCGCAGGGTCAGTTGCCTGTTCCCTACTAAAGCCGTTTACCTCCAAAGCCTCCTCTTCAATATGGGCACCGTCCCAGGCACGGCACTCCTCATAAAACTGGTTCTCTGGGTGGGCCAAGTCCAAGGCCCCCACGCTCAAAATCGAGTTTTTCTTGGCATCCAGGCCGCTTCCCTCCACGTCTACGATAAGCATTGCCATAGTTTAACCTATCTGGTACTATCTTTCTACATATGGCATCAAAGAAAGCGGGCGGTACAGCGAAAAACCTAAACGACTCAAATGCAAAATATTTGGGCGTTAAGCTCTATGCTGGTCAACCAGCAAAGGTTGGCGACATTATCGTACGTCAGCGTGGCACAGCTATGATGCCAGGCAAGAACGTAGGTCTTGGTAAAGACCACACTCTCTTCGCACTCATCAACGGCGTTGTCGGTTTCCGCAATGTCCGCAAGACAAACTTCAACGGCAAAAAGACCGTTCGCTCAGCGGTAGACGTTATCGCGTAAATCTCCAAGAAATATAGACTGACAATGGCACGAGAAGTGCCATTTGTGCTATTGGGCTAATACCCACTCCTAACCATATCGGCATCGCCGCAGTGTATGCCCACTTATGTAGAGCCATCGCTTTATATTCAACCAGAAGCGCAATAACAAACCCTCCAATTCCAAGTGCGGCGTACTGCCGCGCTCGCCAAGGTCCGACCTTGTCAGAACATAAAAATACAAAAGCCGTAATCAGAAGGGTGTAGAGAACATCACCAGAGGTGGCCCAGAGAATAAGAGGGAGGCCACTCCCCAACTGCTCGTACCCAGTGTAGAGAGGTACGTGCGAGTACTCCCATAGTGCATGTAACGCAAAAGAGACAACAACAAGCACCGCTAAAAAATTAGTGTATCTGCGCATCGAGTTTCTTCTCGATAGAATCCAGGCGAGCAATTAATATCTTGAGGTCTACCGTTTCTGCGCGAAGTTCTGCCTCTGTTTTTTCAACAATTTTCTTCTCGTGCTTGATACCCGAAAGGATAATGCTGTCGCCAATAAAGAACGACACGAAGAGTCCTGTTGGGAGCATTATCAACGCCCCAAGAAGCAGTGACGAGACGCCATGGAGCGAAGGGTAGTATTCTGCCGTTTCCCATACGCCCTTCCAAAAGAGAACGATGCCTACACCGCCAATAAACGAATATACGAGAGGGTGATGGCTTAAACGTCCTCGAACCTTATCTTCCAACTTGTCGAAAAAGTGATTGATTTTTTGATACACAGTCATAGATATCTCTACTATACCTATATTCCCGCCGTAATGATGAGGGTCATTTCCACACCCACGTTCTTACCCGCAACCTTAAACTTGTGTTCCCCTGTAGTTTTTATAGCACCGCCAAGCTCAATAGAATCCTCTGAGATCTGGAGTGCGTGCTGGCCCAGAATAGCCTTTGCAATATCTTTTTCAGTAATCCCCTTAAACAGACCGCCCTTTTCTGTAGCCTTTGCTGTAATTGAAATAGTTTTGCCCTTCAATGAAGAAACTTTTTTATCTACCACCTCATCCTCTTTTCTCTGAGCTTCTGCGGCTGCTTCGTTCTGTGCCTCTATCTGTTTTACCTTTTCATCGGTAGCTGGCTCTGCAAATTTATTTTTGAATAGAAAGTTAACCGCGTACCCATCGGCTACGTTCTTAATCTCATGTCGTCTTCCAACGCCACGTACATCTTTAGTCAGGATTACTTTCATGTTAGTTCGAGAGGTACAGTACCGCTGCGTTTAACTGTGCATCGTTTCCGGCTTGGATAGCTGCGCGTGTTGTTGTTGCGAGAATATCAGGTTGTAGGCCACCATCTGAGATCGAGTTGCCATTTGGGGTTAGCCAGCGGGCGATAGTGACTTTGAGCTGCGCACCACCACCGAGGTCCATCAATTCCTGCACAGAACCTTTACCGAAGGTGCGTGTTCCAACTAGTTTTGCAACATGGTGCTGCTGGAGTGCGCCCGCGAGGATTTCTGATGCCGAGGCAGAACCCTGGTCTACCAACACTGCCATCTTAAAGTTCTTGTTACCCGCAAAGACGTTATAGCCGAGGCTGCGGTGTGAGACATTTTCGCGGGTGCCCTTAAAGTCTTCCGTAACGATCACCTCCCCTGTTGGCAAGAAGTAGCTTGCCATCTGGACAGCCGCATCGAGGTAGCCGCCTGGGTCGCCACGCAAGTCGAGGATAAGTTTTGTATTACCAGATTGTATAAACTGTCGAAGCGCGTCGCGGAAAAGATTAACTGAGTTTTCTGAGAAGCTATAGAGAGTGATTTTGAATATGCCGCCATTCATCTTCTCTGTTTCGATGATAGGGATATTGATAGTCTGGCGCGTAAGGTTAACCGTAAATGGCTTACCTGTGCCACGTACAAGTGTTAGAGAGACTGGGGTACCAACAGGCCCGCGGATTGTTTTTACTGCTTGGTCCGATGTCATCATTTCTGATGATGTTGCGCCGATAGCAACGATAATGTCGCCAGTTTGGATATCGGCCGCTGCCGCAGGAGTCCCCTTAAGCGGTGAGACGGCAACAAGCTGGCCCTTAGCATTGTTGTCGATCTGCAAACCAATGCCACCGAAGGAGCCGCTTATGTCTTGTTGAAATATTTCAGCATCGGATGGAGGGAAGAACACTGTGTATGGGTCGCCAAAGCTTGCTGTAAGCCCTGCAATTGCTCCATAGAGCTGCTCTTGTTCCGTGGGAAGTGAGCTTGATGCGTGGGTAACAATAAAATTCTGGTTGAGAAGCTGGTACGCTGCCCAAAACTGGGCCATGTCTACATCGCTAGGTTGCACGCCTGTTACAGCACGAGTAACTGCCGCCGACACACTCTGCTGATGCATTACCGTTCCGAGATAGAACGCTGCCATCAACGCCACCACCGCTCCCGCTGCCTTCCATTTCTGTCTCGTCATATATTGCTCAGTATAACATAATCGTAAAAAATTTCGGTGATATAATTTATTCATGATCACGCGATACGTGCAGAGAAATCTCACGTGGATAGACTGCCTTTCTCCTACCGCGGCTGAGGTTCGCAGTTTAATGCACGAGTTCGATATTGACCCGCTTATTGCGGAAGAGCTTCTCCTCCCCTCTTACAAACCCAAAGTAGAGAAACTTGGCGACCTTATTTACATCATCTTGCACTTCCCCACCCTCCGTAATGGTCGCCAGACGCCTGAGCAGGAAATAGACTTTATTATCGGAAAACACTTCCTTATAACGACACGGTACGAAAACATTGACCCCTTCCACACCTTTGCAAAGATATTTGAAGTGGAAGCGCTTCTAAAAAAAGAAGCACACGCTACACATGGCGGGCATTTATTTGTCGCACTGGTCCGAAACTTATACCAAGCAATAGAAAACGGCTGCACCACCATGCACCGCCGTCTTCGCGACATTGAGGAGCGTATTTTTAGCGGAGACGAACGTCGCATGGTCGCGGGACTTTCCCAAGTAGGCCGCTCCATCCACGATTTCCGTCAATCAATGGCTCCTCATGAGGAAATGCTCAAGTCCTTTGAACCTGTTGGCACGAAAACCTTCGGCTCAGAATTTGCATATTATGTTCGTGACCTTGAAGGCGCATATGAACGCATAGACAGGACTCTCGATAACCTCCACGGTTCGCTTACTGAACTCCGCGAGACTAACAACTCTCTCCTTTCGACAAAACAAAATGAAATTATGAAAACCTTTACGGTTATGGCCTTTATCTTCCTTCCACTCTCCTTCATTGCCGGTCTTTTTGGTATGAACACGCGAAATAACCCCATCGTTGGAACTGCCCATGACTTTTGGATTATCGTTGGTATTATGACAGTCCTTGCCTGTTGTTTCTTCATTTATTTCAGACGCAAGGATTGGCTCTAAATACCTATGTTTTCATTTTTCAAACGAGCTGCAGTGCAAAAAGACCTGCCGCCGCTCACATTCCATAACACCCTTTCGGGTACCAAAGAAGAATTTCGTCCGCTCAACCATACGGTGCGGATGTATAACTGTGGCCCAACTCCCTACGACGAACAGCATATCGGCAACATGGTGCCTGCCCTGCTCGGCAACCTCCTTAGACGCTCTCTTGAGACGTGGGGCTATCCAGTAAACCAAGTAACTAACATCACTGACTTCGGGCACCTCTCTGGCGACAATGATGGAAATGCTGACTTGGGCGAAGACCGCATGAGCCGTGGGTTGAAGCGCGAAGGATGGGACTTCACCATGGAAAATATGCGTAAGTTGGCAGAGAAATATACTGAAATATTTCTGCACGACATCGCAAGCTTGGGCGTGCCTACCAATAAAATTAAATTTCCCCGCGCGAGCGACTATATAAAAGAAGAAATCGCTCTTGTGAGAGCGCTTGAGGAGAAAGGTTACGCCTATGTTATTTCAGATGGCGTATATTTTGATACAAAAAAGTTTATAGGGTACGGGAAGCTTGGCGGCCTCGCAGATTCAGGCCCCACTGAGGCGCGCATTGAAGGAAACAGCGAAAAGAAAAACCCACGCGACTTTGCCTTGTGGAAATTTGCCGAAGGAGAGAAAAAACTTGGGTGGGAATCTCCTTGGGGTAAGGGCTTCCCGGGCTGGCATATAGAATGCACCGCGATGATCTTTGCGTTGCTTGGAAAACAGATAGACATCCATACCGGGGGCATCGAGCATATCCCTGTGCATCACAACAACGAGATAGCGCAGGCCGAGGCAGTTACTGGCAAGCAATACGTCCGATACTGGCTACATAACGCGCACATCACCATCGAAGGAAAAAAGATTTCGAAGTCTCTTGGCAATACTGTGTACTTGCACAATATAGTCGATAAAGGCCTTAACCCACTCGCACTCCGTTACTGGTTTATGACTGGCCACTACCGCACACCAATGAACTTTACCTGGGATGCACTTGAAGGTGCCGACGCTGCACTTTCCCGCCTTACACGTGCGTATTTGGAAATGAAAGAAGGTAAAGCTGATGAAGTATTCTTACAGAAGTTTTATACATGCATCGCAAATGACTTGGGCACAGCGCAAGCACTCGCACTTGTATGGGAAAATCTTTCTACGCTTAACAAGGCAACTCTGCGCCAAGCTGACAGAATTCTCGGACTAGGGTTTGCTGATGCTCGCCCACCACAGAAACTTACAGTGCTGAAACAGGAGGATCTTCCTGAAGAAATAAAAGAACTTGTAGAGGAACGCGAAGAAGCTCGCAGTACCCGCGACTTCAGTAAGTCCGACCATCTCCGTGGCCGCCTTGAAGAGCTCGGCTTTACCGTTACCGACAGCGCCGAGGGCCAAAAAATCACTAAGAAATAAAGGGATTCTCATCCCCTTTTTATCCCCGCATTATCCATTTTTGATACTTGGAGAAACAAGGGTAGTCTATAGGTGTGGTTAAGAAAGATACAAAGTTCCGGATCCCCCCTCAATCGGGTGAAGCTGAGAAGGCTCTTCTTGGTGCCTTGATGATACGCCCAGAGGGTATGGCTGAAAGTTCTGAAGTGCTTTCTTCTGAAGACGCATTTTATAGTGAGAAGCATCGCATTATTTACCGTGCAATGCTTTCGCTCTTTCAAAAGAATGAACCTATCGATATTGAAAGTGTTCGCGGACGACTCTCCGATGACAAAGGCCTTGAAGGTATTGGTGGCGTCTCCTATCTTGCTGAACTTGTCAGTGAAGTGCCAGCCGCAAGCAATGCAAAGCACTATGCCGAACAGGTGCAGAAAAAGTTTATGCTCCGCAACCTTATTGATGCTGGAGAATATGTAGCAGAACTTGGTTTTGATGAAAGTGGCGACATAGACGAAACACTCGACAAGGCAGAAAAGAAAATCTACCAAGTTACTGAAAGCCCCTCTCTTACTAAATTTACAGCTCTTAAAGAAACACTTGCTAAGGCGTGGGAGAACTTCGAACGTCTCCAGGACAATAAGGGTGAACTACGCGGCGTACGTACTGGCTTTAAAGAACTGGACAATATGCTCGCAGGTTTCCAAAAATCTGACCTTATCATTCTCGCCGCCCGCCCTTCCGTTGGTAAGACGAGCTTGGCACTCGACATTGCTCGCCAAAGCGCCATCCAGCACGGCACTACTGTTGGCTTCTTCTCGCTGGAAATGAGCGCACAGCAGCTTGTAGACAGAATGGTGGCCGCAGAGGCACGTGTTAACTCATGGAACTTGCGCACAGGACGCATTACCGACCAAGAAGACTTTGACCGTATCCGCGAAGCGTACGACCGCCTTTCTCGCGCTCCTATCTTTATCGACGACCAACCAGGCAACAACATTTTGAAAATGCGCTCTGTTGCTCGCCGTCTCAAGAAAGAGCAGGGTCTCGACTTGATAGTCGTGGACTACTTGCAACTTTTGGCCCCCACAACAACCCGTGCCTCTGACTCTATGGTGCAGCAGGTCACAGAAATTTCTCGCTCACTTAAAAACTTGGCGCGTGAACTTGATGTGCCTGTTATTGCTCTCTCGCAGCTTTCTCGCGCCGTGGAACAACGCGGCGGCAAGCCTCGCCTCTCCGACCTCCGCGACTCTGGTTCTATTGAACAGGATGCCGACGTGGTTATGTTTATCCATCGTGATGATAAACAGAATAAAGAAAGTGAGCGTCCAAATATTGCTGAAATCTTGATTGAAAAGCACCGTAACGGCCCGGTGGGTATGGTGGAACTATACTTCGACGACAAGCGCACAAGCTTCCAGACCCTCGAAAAGACGGACTTTGGTGTGTTCTCTGCAAACAGCACAGATTTCTAATATATGAATCCGATTGAGCGGCTTACAGATTTATTTAAAGAATTTCCTGGCATCGGTCCACGCCAAGCACGACGCTTTGTGCAATTTCTACTTTCGCAGCAACCAGGCTTCCGAGGCGATCTTTCCGAGGCAATAAAACATTTAGGTACTGAAACTGCACAGTGCAAATCGTGCCTGCGCTGGTACGCAAAAGGCTCTGAACATAACGGGCTGTGTTCTATCTGCGGAAGCTCGTCACGCGACAAATCCATCCTCTTCCTTGTTGAAAAGGATGCCGATATTGAGAATATTGAACAGAGCGGTTTCCGCGGCCTGTACTTCGTCTTAGGCGGAACTATCCCCCTTGCCTCTGAAGCCCCTGAAAAGCACGTACGCCTGCGGGAGATGCTTAAACGTGTGGAAGCCGATGCAGCTAAACTCCAGCTCACTGAGGTCATTGTGGGCCTTTCTGCGACCACTGAGGGCGACCATACCCGCCTTATCATCCAGGAAAAACTTCGCCCTATTTCTGAAGGTCTAAACCCCGTAAAAGGCTCTGAGCCTCACGGGGCAAGCTTTAAAATTTCCTCTCTCGGCCGCGGCCTCTCAACTGGTTCAGAGCTCGAATATGCCGACCCAGACACTATCGCCAGTGCCCTCTCTTCTCGTCAGTAATCCACACGTGTCGTTATTGACATATTCGTTTATACGGGGTATAAAAAATATCGGAAACAACGTACAAAGGGAGGCACTATGTCTGACAAAAAGAGTTCGAAGCCTTCGGCACCAACCACCGATTCGCAAAAGCGGACCTCGCTTGAAGTTGTCGCAAGAATTCTCGCCAACAGCGCCAACCCTCACGACTCGACCGTTGGGAACCCCGACAAGAGCCTCTACGGAAACAGCGACTACAAGCGCGGAATCCACTAGTCCCCTGTCGGGACAAATCAAAAGACCACCCCTTGGGAGTGGTCTTTCTTTTTATTTGACAAAGTAGTTTATTTAAGGTAAAAAAATTACGGACTATGTAGCACAACGGGAGAGAGCAATGAATCTTAACGGAACTAGCGTCAGGTTGGCGCAGTTAGCTGAGCAAGCCCTCACGAAGGGCATGACGCGGGATTGGCGCATCACCCGCGTAGAACTCCGGCAAACGGAAGGCGGTCATTACGACACGATACCGTTCGACTGGGAGATGGAGAGCGTGTACGACAAGAAGCTCACCGGCACGGTGTATCTGTGCGAAGGGGGTCTGTACATTATCCACACAGAAACCACCCTCTTCGCGAATATCGGAATTCTCGAACCGGATCCCGTCCAGCGGGCTCAGGAGCGGGAGCGGAGAAAGAGTTGGCTGTACGACAAGTCGGCCGCACGCAGCTCTCACTGAGAGCCAGAACAAAAGACCACCCCTTTGGGAGTGGTCTTTCTTTTTACTTGATGCTTGAGATTTTTACCTCAAAGAATGGCTGTTTGTGGCCGCGCTTCTTGTAGTAGTTGCTCTTCGCCTTGTACTTGATGACAGTAACTTTTGGTGCGCGAGAGATTTTAGAGATTTCAGCAGAGATAGTTGCACCCTTAATGAATGGGGTGCCGATAGTCGTATCTGAGCCGTTTTCAACCAAGAGAACATCACTGAAAGAGACCTTGTCTCCAACCTTGTGTTCGCCCATAAGCTTTTCAATCTTTACACTGTCGCCTGCAGACACCATGTACTGCTTGCCTCCAGTCTGGAAGATTGCGAATTCGCTTGTTTTTGCTGTTTTTTCTACTTTTTCCTTGGTTGCCATAACGCGAACTACTATACCTTAATTAGATCTTTTCGACAACTACGGCTGTCCCGTAGGCCAAAACCTCGGCTACCCCGGCGCTTACCTCGTTGGCATCGTAGCGCATACCGACAATGGCATTGGCACCCATCTTTTCGGCATGTTCACAAAGGAGGGTAAAGGCATCCTCGCGGCTCTGTTCGCAAAGTTCTGTAAAAAGGGAGATATTGCCTCCCACAATGGTCTGCAAACCCGCCCCGATAGAGCCAATAATAGAGCGTGAGCGGACGATAATACCGCGCGCCACACCTACGTTTTCGACAATCTTGTACCCTGGTAATTCAAGACCTGTAGTAACCATTTTTTGTTCCATATATCTATTGTAGCAAATGCTGTTATTCCTTCCCTTCTACTATAGGCTTATCGAGCAGCGGCACGTCTATAGAAATATCTGCTGACGCATCTATTCTCAATACGTCCTTTTCAATCTTGCCCAACTCTTTAGTCCCGGCATTGAAGTGGTTAACCGTTGTCGAAAGCGAGGCTCCCAACTTTTTGTAATAATCTTGGTAGGCATTAATGTGTCGGCCGAGCGCCTCGACATTCTTAGCAATATCTTTTGCCTGCTCTTCAATCTTAAACGCCTTGAAGCCGTAGAGCACCGACTGGAGGTATGCAGCAAAGGTTGTAGGCGACACAATAATCACCTTCTTCTCGTTTTGTGCATAATCTAGAAGACTGCGGGTGTTTACTGCACCAATACCATCGTTCAACAGGTCGTAATAGATGCTTTCGGCCGGAATGTACATAAACGCGAACGGGAGTGTGCCATCTTTAGGGCGCACATACTTGCTCGTTTCATCAATACGCTTTTTAAGATCACGCTTAAACGCCTCTTCAAACTCACCACGACGGATGTCATCTTTCTCGTCGTGTATACGAGTGTAGTTTTCAAGAGGAAACTTCGCATCGACTGGAATAAACCCTTCTTTGGTATGGATTATTGCATCAACTGTTTCCCCTCCTGGAAATTCGTATTGCATAGCGTATGCACCGGGTGGCAAAATATTGCTCATCACAAGTTCGAGACTTGCCTCGCCCAAGTTTCCACGCTGCTTTTGATTTTTGAGAACCTTCTCCAAGTTGCTGAGCTGCTCTGCGATGACAAACACCTGCTTTGTAGATTCCTGTGTTTGGGTTACACCTTTCACCACTTCAAGGAGCTGATCTTGCACCTGTTTAGTGATAGTGCTCATAAGGCGTTGCGCCTGTTCAGACTGCGAGCTGGCAAGTTCTGACATGCTGCGCGTCCCCTCTCCAAGTTTGAGGTCCATTGAACGCGTAAGTTCGGCGAGCTGGTTTTGAAGCAACATTAACCCTTGAGTATTTTCAGGTTCTGCCTTGTTTTGGGCACGTATATATAGAAAGAGTTGAAACCCTAATACCGCCACAAGCAGACCGATGATAAGCCATTCCATAAAGCCATTTTAGCATGTAGACTAATTCCATGACACAAAGTGAATTGAAGGAGCAGCTTAAGGACGCAATGCGCGCCAAAGATGCCGTTAAGTTATCAGTTATCCGTGGGCTTATGTCAGCTATGACAAACGAGGCAGTTGCTAAAGGCAAGGGCCCCGATGGCGTACTCGATGCGGAAGAAGCTCTTACCGTTATTATGCGTGCGGCAAAGCAGCGCAAAGACTCTATTGAGCAGTTTGAAAAGGGCGGCCGTCCAGAACTCGCCGAAGGCGAAAAGGTAGAACTCGCATTTATCCAGACCATGCTTCCAGAGCAGATGTCTCGTGAAGAGATTGTTGCAGCAGCAACTGCGAAAGCTGCCGAGATGGGTGTTACTGACAAGTCAGGAGCAAACCAGTTTATGGGTGCGCTTATGAAAGACCTTAAAGGTAAAGCCGACGGCACACTTGTAAAAGAAGTTGTAGATTCAATGTTTGTGTAGATTGTTTCTGGGTCTTTATTTAAAAAGTATTAGATATGAATAAAAAATATACTGTTCTCATAGTCTTGATCGTACTTATTGTTGGCGGGTTCGCGGCGTGGAAGATGAACAGCACTATGCCCGCAAAGGTCGCTGTCGCATCTGGCCACCCAGAATGGCCTCCTATCATGTACCAAAATGGTGACGTGATCGATGGCGCAGGCCCAGCGCTCGTAAAGAAGATTTTCGCTGACCTTAATATCCCTGTGAGCTTCCCTGCTGAAGGCGCGTGGGACCAGGTCCAGGCAAAGGCAAAGACTGGAGAGGTTGATGTCTTGGTTGCCGCATATAAGACAGACGCGCGTCTTGAATACATGGATTACTCAGAGGCATACACTGTTGACCCTATCGCACTCTTCGTTGCAAAGGGCAAAGAATTTACTTTCACAAAGTGGGATGATCTTTTGACCAAGCACGGCGTTGCTATGACTGGCGACAGCTATGGTCAGGAGTTTGACACGTACAGCGCAGAAAAATTGAACTTCACCCACGTCGCCACAACAGAGGAAGCATTGGCGTTGGTAGCTTCAGGTAAGGCAGATTACTTTATCTACTCACTCTACGCAGGTAATGTGATGTTGAAAAACACAAAACACACCGACCAGTACCAAGCACTTCCAAAGACTGTCGCGGATGAGAGCTTCTACATCACCATCTCGAAGAAGTCTCCTCTTGTAAAATACATGCCGCAAATCAACGCAGAGATCCAGAAGTACAAAGCCGATGGCACCATCGATGCCTTGGTCGCTCAGTACAACGCACAGTTGCACTAGTTGCTCGAAACACTTCGTTGACAACACACAAAACAACCTCTACGGTAACGTAAGAGGTTGTTTTGTTTTCAACATACGGAGGACTCAATGTTAGTTCGCCTAATGCTTGTAGTGGCGCTCTTCGCGCTACTGCTCACCCCCTCCCCAAGCAAAAGCCATGGAGATGTGGGATCTGTGCGGTCCTTTGAGCCGCCCGTGCTCGAAGTACACAGCGTCCAAAGCCTTTATTACTTGGCTCGCATCCCCGCTCCCCCACAAGGGCCACCCATATACTGGAGGCCCATGACGTACATCCCTCACGATGGCGAGGTCTGCGACAACGTTCCCTATGTAAAACGGTCCACTGGACGCGTCGGGAAATTCTGCGAGCGCTGGGGACCGATAGAATAAAAAAACGGAGGATTACTCAATCCCCCGTTTTTCTTTTTATATCTTTGTGATGCTCGTTGCGCGGATTATTCCATCGATATCATATTTCTGCACTGAACTGAGTTGGTTGGCCGGAGTTACTATGCCTTCTATCTTTAGATGTGTACCTGTCGGGTAGTCCACTGGGTACGTCGACATAAGTGATGTGTCCACTGCGTAGTGTCCGTCGCTCTGGTCTTTTGCGATACCAAATGCACACTCCATCGTGTGTGGGCCATCTCCCTTGTGTGGCAAACATTCCCAAATACCTGTAATAGTCGTGCGTTGTGGAAGCTCGCTATACGCACCCTTTGTAAGAGCCGTTATCATCCATGAGCCACCCTGCTTCTCTACAGTAATAGAGACTGGGTACACGCCTGATGGTGACCCGCTTACCGTCTCGACTATATTTGCTTCTACTTGGTACGACTCAAATGCCTTCCCAGAAGCTCTTGGTGCAATTGAAACGATGTTAATCTTGCTCGGCTTTTGTAATGTGGCACCGTACTCTACAATCACTGCCTCAATTGCAGACTGATCTCCGTTTGAAACTGTGTCTGATGGCACCTGCGCTTTTGGCGGCAATTCAGAACCTGGTCGATAGCTAGAGTACCCATATACACCGAGCGCCACGATGATAGTTAACAATCCCATCGCCCAAAGAGTTTTTGTATTCATATATCTATACTACCAAAGACGTTTACATTTTTATGAACTTACAAAATCCCCGAAATCTTGCTATTATCGCCTGGTCAGTTCGAAGTGCGGCCCTATCGTCTAACGGTTAGGACGGAAGCTTCTCAAGCTTTAAATCGGGGTTCGATTCCCCGTAGGGTCACATTCAGAAACTTGGTCGGAAGTAAGCGCAAAATCTGGGCGCGCCGAAGGCGCGATGTATGGTGATGAAATGAATTCCGTCTTGCGGGCGCGGGCGAATTCGGAGGGCGGGCAAAATGAGATCGAAATAGTTTTGTCTTTAAGCGCGGGGTTCGTTCCAAAAGAACGAAGAAAATCTCGCATCTCATGGAGATTTTCACTGGTTGCCAGAAACCCCGCGCGTTTTGAATCCAAAATCCACTTCCGCAGGGGTTCGACCCAATTCTTTCTCTCGGCTCGGGCAGATGAAGATTTCGCTTGAAGCGAGCTCCTTTGACGCATGAGCGCGTCCTTTTTTGTCAAATATATTTCGCGCTCAATATCGTGGTTTAGGTATAAATCCACGAGTGCGTCGAGTTTTGCTTCAAGCGTTTTCAAATCTTCCTTCATCTGTCCGAGCCGATTTCCCGAAGCGTGGATTTCGTCATGCTCAAAAACTTCAACTTTTTTGAGCATATAATCTGCCCACGCTTCGGGAAACGACACTGTTTGAAGCTGTTCTCTAACTTGGAGAGCGAGCGCATCTTCCTGCAAATATCCTTGACCACATTTTCCTTTCTTTTTCGTACAACGATAATAGCGATAACGACCACCCATTTTTCCAATACACCATTGAGCAGTTATCATCGAGCCACATTCCCCACAACGAAAAAGTCCAGTGAAAGGAAAATTATGAGATATTTTGCTATGTCTCGGATGCGCTCGCACGAGAAGTTGTTTTTGCGCAGCTTCAAACAGTGTCGGAGAAAGAATTGGCGCAAAGCTTCCGGGAAAATATTCCTCGTGATGTTTGGTAAATCCTAAGTACGCACGATTAGTCAAAATCCTTTTCACGGAAGCTTTGCCAAGTGGCGTTCCGGACTTTTGAGCAACACCGTGGTCAGCCAAAAATTGCGACAGCGAAATGAGGGTATGTGTTCCTTTTACATATTCACCAAAAGCGCGGACAATAATTTTAGACTTCACCACATCAGGTTCGATATTGCGCGTAGTTGGATTGTTCACATACCCGAATGGAGCGCGGGTTAGCCATTCTCCTCGTCGCAATTTTTGGCGCATACCTCGTTCGACATTTTGCTTCAAATTATCGGAATAATATTTGCTTTGTCCGAACGCCACTTGCAACATAAAGAGTCCCTGCGGGGTGGGTTCAAACCAAAATGTCGGAAAGCGCAAAGAGACTATTTTAGAAGTGTCTACGGCGTAAATGATGCGACCTCCATCAATAGAATTTCTCGCTAGTCGGTCAGGATGCCACGCGAGAATACCTACACCACTCATTTTCTCAATACGCATCATCATTTCGCCGAACACTTCTCGTCCCGGACTCTTTGCGCTTTTCGACTCTTGAAATTCCTCAAGGATTTCAAGATTTTCTCTGCTCGCAAATTCACGAAGCTCCACAAGTTGAGCTGGAATACTCATCACTTGCTTATCATCATCTTCGGTGCTCTTGCGAGCATAGAGAAAATATTTTGGTTTGTTCATAAATAGATTTTGGATTCAAAAAAAGAAACTATTAAGATCTCATTTCTTGTTTTCCGCCCGCCCTCCGAATTCGCCCGCACCCGCAAGACGGAATTCATTTCCTCGCCATACAGCGCGCCTTCGGCGCGCCCAGATTTTGCGCTTACTTCCGACCAAGTTTCTGAATGTGATCTAATCATATCCTTTGCTCGAACCTTTTTCCAACAAAACTCTGACTAATCGCACGCTCCGCGTGCGTGGTGGCTTTAGACCAATGCGTACGCCCCGATTGCGTGGTGACTCTCTCAATCCGACCAGCGCCTCGCGGACTCGGCGCTCCGCCCTCGCCCCGTTCCGCCTTTCCATACTTATTTTTTCGCGGGGGGGATTTTTTTAAAATTGAATGGGCGGAAACGGGGCGAGGGCTATTTGTATTATATAACACTATTGTTTTGAAAAACAATTCTCGCTATACTAAAACTGTTGATATGAACAATTCCGCAAAGAAACTAGGCGACAATATACGCAGAATCCGCCTTGCAAAAGATATGACGCAGGGTGATTTGTGTCGCAAGCTCGGGCTTGATCGCGCCTATATGAGCAATGTTGAAAGTGGTAAAAAAAATCCAACACTTTCAACCATTGAGCGTATCGCCAAAGCGTTGAATGTTTCCATTGAGGAGTTGGTAAAATGAAGAGCTATTATTTATGACACAATTTATTACATCAATCTTGCCAACCATACAACATCTGGGCGACTTCGGGTATTGGATTGTACTGGTATTTGCACTCTTGGAATCACTGGCGTTCATAGGCATGATAGTTCCCGGCGCGGTTGTCGTCGTTTTTGCTGGTGTCCTCTCCGCGCAGGGATATCTTGATCTTATAGATCTCATATGGTTTGCCGCGATCGGCGCAATTCTTGGTGACACAATCAGCTACTATCTTGGGTCGCGTGGCAAGTACCTTTTTCGCCCCGAGAGTCGTTTTTTTAAATTAAGCCACTTAGAACGAGGTGAACAATTTTTTAAACGACACGGTGGCAAAAGTGTTTTTTTAGGACGATTTATAGGGTGGATTCGCCCATTAGTGCCGTTTGTCGCTGGACTTTTGAAAATGCGTATGCGTACGTTTCTATTGTGGAATATTTCAAGTGGTGTTCTTTGGGCGGCAGTGCATGTACTCCTTGGGTATGCCTTTGGAAACGTGTTGGGAGTTGTCGAGATTTGGTCATCTCGCGTCGGCTTGTTCATGTTTGGAGCCATAGTATTCGTTTTTGTCGCGTGGTATGGACTTTCAAGAAGCAGGCCGTTTTTTCTGTTCCTTGCCTCAATATGGCAATCTGTTACTCGCGCCATTGCCGAAAATCCTGATGTACTGCGCTTCAAGGAGCGACATCCAGGATTCGTAGAATTTGTACGAAATCGGCTTGACCCGCACTATTTCAGCGGACGCACACTAACACTTCTCTTGCTCGGAATATTGTATTCGTTCTCACTTCTTGTCGGCGTTGTTGAGGATTTTATTCGCAGTGACAGTATCGTTGCAATAGACGAGCGCGTGGCGAACCTTGTATATGCATTTCGCGATACAGAGTTACTGAACTTTTTCACATGGATTACTTTTTGGGGGAAATGGGAAATGGTTATCGTTGGAGTGATACTCGCTATCTTTCTTTTGTGGATATGGGGGCGGGGACGGTTCACGCTCTCACTCGTGGTTGCAATCGCAGGTGCCGAGCTTTTCACAACACTTGGTAAAATCGTATTGCATCGGCCTCGCCCTGATATCGCGTACTATGTCGAACACGGGTTTGCGTTTCCAAGCGGTCACGCAACGATCGCGGTTGCGTTCTACGGATTTTGTGCGTACATTCTTGTTCGCACTGCCCCCAGTTGGTCGAGAAAGGTGGCGTATGCCGTCAGCGCCATATCTTTGATCGCTCTCATCGGCGTGAGCCGAATATATCTCGGCGTTCATTATGTGAGCGACGTATTGGCCGGGTACGCGGTAGGACTCCTCTGGCTTCTCATAGCTGTTTCGTTCAGCGAATGGTTGTTCTCACGACATCCTGATGTATTCGTTCCTCGTTTGCGCCGAGCAGGAGCAATCACACTCACAATTATTTTGATATGGGTAGCTACGTATGGAGTACTTGTGGCACGATACCATCCGCCTCGGGCGGTCATCGCAACGCCGACGTTCTCTGCTGTGCAGAACATTAAGGCGACGTTTGCCTCTAGCTCTCTCCCGCTCTTCACCGAAACAGTTACGGGTGCGACGCAAGAGCCTATCAGCATTATTTTTGTTGTGCGTAATGATGAATCTTTGGTAAATGCGCTCCAAAAAGCCGGATGGTTGCAAGCTGACCCCGCTACACTAAAAAATACTCTCATACTTGCAGCGCGCGCCCTTTCAAATACCGCGTACCCCAAAGCACCTATGACTCCGTCGTTTTGGGACACACGCGTGCATGACTTCGGATTCCAAAAAGAAACCTTGGCACAGACGGTTCGTTCGCGACATCATGCACGCATATGGCATACGTCTTTACAAACCGCGGATGGACAGAATATATATGTCGGCACTGCCAGCCTTGACGTGGGATTGAAGTGGGGAGTGACGCATATGATTGATCCGAATATTGATACCGAGCGCGAGTTTCTTTTACAAGACCTTGAAACCGCCGGCGTGGTTAGTAGCATAGAGAAACTACAGCTCGTAAAACCAAGTTTGGGCGAAAATTTCTCGGGTGATTCGTTCTTTACCGACGGTATGGCATATATTCTTAAACTGCGATAATTTTATGTCAGCGTCTCCGCTCAAAACCGATCAGGAACTGGTGCGTAATGCGCTCGCAGATCGTCATGCGTTTGCGGCACTTGTAACGAAATACGAAGCACCGTTACGTCGTTATGTGAAAAGGCTCGGCATCAATTCTGCCGAAGATGCAGACGACGTTTTGCAAGAAGCGTTCATTAAAGCGTACGTTAATCTCAACGATTACGACCCCTCGCTTCCATTTGGCGCCTGGATGTACCGTATCACGCACAATGAGAGCATCTCCCTTTTTCGCAAGCAACGAGTCCGCCCACATACCGTAGAAACGGAAGAGGAACTTGTAATATTTGAGAATATTGCAGATGCTACCGATATTCATGCAGAGATTGACAAAAAGCTTTTAAAAGTAGCTGTTCACAAAGCTCTCGCGGGCATTGGAGAGCAATATAGGAGTGTGCTCGTCCTGCGCTTTTTGGAAGAGAAAAGCTATGACGAAATCGCCGATATTTTGCAAATCCCAAGTGGAACTGTCGCAACCTACATCAGCCGTGGGAAGCGAGAGCTCAAAGACTCGTTATTAAAGGAATTTATTAGCACGGACGTATAATATATAAACCTATGGAAAATTTTTCAGAACATATTGTAAAAGAAATAGCCGAACGCGGGGCAACTCCAAAACCGCGCTGGCATTTTCTCTTGAAGCGCTCAGTCTTTTGGACACTAGCTGGGCTTGCGATTGTCACAGGAGGCATCGCTGTTTCTGTCGCTTGGTACGTCTTTTCCGATAACGACGGTCTCAGGACTCTCGGGCAGCCTGCCTTGCAAGATACGCTTCGGGATTTTGCCCAAAGTATTCCGTACATTTGGCTTTTTGTACTCGGATTGTTTACCGCGTCGGCATATCTTGGGTTTCGCCGGACACGCAAGGGATATCGCTATGCTACGGTGGTGGTTGTCGGTGCGGCGATAATCCTCTCTCTCGTGTTCGGCCTTATTCTCGATAGACTCGACTTCGGACAAACGGTACACAAATACCTTCTCTCGAATACCACTGTGTACGACAAGCTTATCCACTCCAGCGAGGATGAGGGAGATTACGAGGGCAACTACTGATTTGAAAGAAACTCCACATGCCATGCGTAGTAATAAATGGAAGGCAGATATCACTTCCGCATTACTAGCATTAACAATAACGAACTATGAAAAACAAATCATTACTAGCTCTTTTGGCGATTCCACTGGCAGGACTGGGTATTGTAGGAAGCGTAGCGTTTGCGCAAAGCAACGTCCCGACATCCCAGCCCACTCAGACGGAGACGGTAAACCAGAGAGAAGTGGACTCCGACACGGAGATTCCGGACGCCCAAGAACAGCAGATGCTTCAAGCCAAGGCCACAATCACCGCCGATCAGGCGAAACAGGTCGCTGAGACCAAACTAGGTGGGACGGCAACAAGTATTCAGCTGGAAGATGAGGACGGCACAGTTGTCTACAATGTTGTTATCGGGGACCAAGAAGTTAAGGTAAACGCGGCAGACGGTACAATTACAAAAATTGAATCCGCTGATACCGAAAACGACTCTGATGACACCAAGCAGATGACCACCGGACACGGTAACGAGCCAAACGACGGAGCGTCAGTCTCTGATGGTGACGGTGAGACCAACGACGATGGAATCATCCAGTAACCAGTCAAAAACAGGACTCCCTAAATCTGGAGTCCTGTTTTTTAATTTGAGCATCGAGCTGAATGGGGAGTCCCGCCCGCGATCCCTTCTGTCCTTCGCGGGCGGGGTTGTGCGCGTCTGAGTGTTTAAACCTTGTACACAGTGGCTATAGAGTTGTGTCCACATATTTAGTATAATGAATACACTATGAACATTATAAAACCCATCGCAATTTCATTATTATTCATCCCATTTTTGGCTTTTGCGCAAAGCCCGCAAGTCACGCTTCCGTCGGCAGGTCTTACACCCGAAAGCTCATTCTATTTCCTTGACCGCTTAGGGGAAAATTTACGACAATTTTTTACATTTAATCCAGAGGCAAAAGCTAAGCTCCAAATTGAATTTGCAGGAGAGCGTATTGCGGAGATTAAAATCATGGTTGAAGAGAAGGGCGTTAACGCCAAAGGACTTGCGATAGCCCAGTCGCTTCTTCAAGCCAATGTAGCGTATGCCGCAGAGATTGTGAGTGAAGAGAAGACATCCGGCAAAGACGTGTCCGCTCTTGCCAAAACATTGAATGACGAATTTGATGCGCGGGATAAACTTTTGGAGCAAACTTTCAAGGACGCTAAAGCGCAACTAAAAGCCCAGCGCAAAGAAATCAAGACGAATCTTCTTGCAGAAGCACGCCGTGTCGGAGACACCGCGCAGATAGCAATACTGGAAGCGCAACTTAAGGACATTGACGGACAGATTGACGCACTCGGGCAGAAAAAAGACCAACTTGAGAATTCTCTTCAAAACGAACAAAACAAAATAGAGGATGAAATGAGTAAGGATGATCAGAAAAAGGAGGAAATTGAGCAAAAGGAAGAACAAGAAGCGGTAGAGGCGGAGGAAGCAACAGAAGCGGATGAACCAGAAGAGGTTGATGAGCCGAAAGAAATTGACGAACCAAAGGAAACTTCGGAACAGTCAGAGGCAGGAGAAAAAGATAACAAGAAAGACACTACTCAAAATTCAAATTCTTCAAATCAAGGCGATCAAAACACTACTAAGACAGAAGACAACGAATAATTTAGGGAGTCCCTCCCGCGATTCCTTCTGTCCTTCGCGGGCGGGATTTGCGCGCGCATGGGTGGTGTGGGGCAAGCGCATCGGCTTCGCGCCTTCGGGCATTTCCGCTAGGGCGTCCACGCCCTTGGATGAGCGCCGCCGTTCTCTTGCAATGCAGAAGTTTAGTAGCGGAAGCGACACCACGAAAGCAATATTGAAAACGAGGAAGGGGGTTGTGCGAGGGCGGACTCCGAAGGCACAAACAACGAAGCCACAAAGCGTAAGTAAAAGATAAACACAATAAAGCACTGAATACTCTGGCAAACCACTGCGAGGAGGAGACCGAAGCTGGGGGGAGGATTCCTTCCTCCCCCCAAACAGATGCGTGCCCGAGCACCCGCCCCGCAGGGCGGAAGTGCGAGGAAAAGCACGCTACCTAGACATCTAGGCGCGAGTAGCCCTAGCGGAAATGTCCGAGGCGGATGCCGAGGATGGACTCCATGGGCTGGACGAACTACTAGCGATAAAAAATGACACGAGGCTCAATTTTGCATTTGTATTTTCCGACTGCTTCTTCCTTAGAAGAAGCCCGACCGAGCCCCGTTTCCGCCCATTCAATTTTAAAAAAATCCCCCCCGCGAAAAAATAAGTATGGAAAGGCGGAACGGGGCGAGGGCGGAG
>MEXB01000003.1 GCA_001773575.1 Candidatus Adlerbacteria bacterium RIFOXYC1_FULL_48_26
CCCGAGCGCGTATTTTTTTTGCGTGCGTTGCCCAACGACTGCATATTCTTTTGGACGATGTTCAAAGAAGTCGCCTTCAAGTGCGCGCATGCGTACAAGACCTTCTGATGCAGTTTCTTTGTCTTCAACATAGAGACCCCAGTCAGTAACGCCAGAAATAATAGCGTCAAATTCTTGGCCAATACGAGAACTCAAGTATTCGACTTGTTTGTAACGAATAGAGTCACGTTCTGCTGAAACTGCTTTTGCTTCCTGCTCGCTGGCGGCAATGCACATGCGTTCAAGCGTAGTGAATTCTCTGCGAGTCATCGGATGTCCGTCCAAGTGCGACATGATAATGCGGTGTACAAGTACGTCAGGGTAGCGACGGATGGGGGAGGTGAAGTGTGTGTAATAGTCGAAGGCTAAGCCGAAGTGCCCAATGTTTCGTGTTGAATAGATTGCCTTCGCCATAGTGCGCAGTGTCGCAGTACGAATAAGATGTTCTTCTGGTTTACCCTCGATCTGTTCAAGAAGTTTTGAAATATCTTTTGCCGTAGGCTTTTTACCTTTCTGCCCGAATTCATATCCGATAGCGCGTACAAAGGTCGCGAGCTCATCGATACGGTCATCTTTAGGGTCATCATGGATGCGGTAGAGGAAGACGAGACCTTTCTCCGGACTCTTCTCTGCAAGTTTTGAAACATACTTTGCAACCTCACGGTTTGCCAAAAGCATGTACTCTTCGATCAAAAGGTTTGTATCAATGCGTTCTTTGCGTACAACTCCTGTTGGTACGCCATTTTCATCCAACGTAAAGCGCACTTCGTTGTCGCCGAAATCTATTGCGCCTCGTTTCTCTTTTTCTTTTCTGAATATCTGTGCGATAGACCAGAGTGTAGCTAACGGCTTACCGAACTCTCCTGTGTCTTTAGCGTCAAGCAAGCCTTGAGCCTCTTCGTAGGTAAAACGTTTGTTGGAACGAATGATGGTTTTTTCAAAGCGACGTTCAAGAACTTCTGCGTTTTTAGTAATTTTAAAAATGGCAGAGAAGGCGAGACGGTCTTCATCTGCCTTAAGGCTGCATACATTTCCTGAAAGTTCATGCGGAAGCATCGGGATAGTTGCGTCTACCAAGTAGACGCTGGTGCCGCGTCGTATTGCCTCGTCGTCCAACGCTGTGCCTGGACGTACGAAATGGGTCACGTCTGCGATGTGTACACCGATCTCGTAGGTGTTTTCATCAAGCTGTTCTATTGAGAGCGCGTCGTCGTAGTCCTTTGCGTCAACTGGGTCGATAGTAAATGTAAGCTTGTTGCGGAAGTCGGTACGTTTGCCAACTTCATCGGCAATTATCTGTGCATGATTTTTTTCTATATCTTGTGCCTCTTTCAATACTTCAGGAGGAAACTGGGTGCTGAAGCCGTGTTCAAGAACAATAGCGTTCATCTCAACGCGATGTTCACCTGCAGCACCAATAACTTCCATGATGGTGCCTTTGGCGGTGGTCCCATCGAAGGATAGAAGTTTAACCAGAACTCTGTCACCCTCTTTGGCTTTCTCTGCAGAAGGCCCTACATCAATAGAAACAGGGAAGCGCATGTCGCTGGCTGTGGCCATAAGTTTGTCGCCAACCTTTTTTAGTGTGCAGACAAACTGCATCTTTGCGCGCTGTACGATTTTCTTAACGCGGCCGCGTGGGCGAGGGAAGACTGAGATCAATTCAACCTCAACAGTGTCGCCGTTCAAGGCACCATTAAGTTTTTCAGGAAAGATCTCGATGTCTTCCTTAGATTTACCCTTAGGGGCGTCGGCAGATATGGGCATATAGCCCGTGCCTTTGCGGGTTACTTGGACAATACCTGAAATAGTCTTTTTCTCGCCGGATTTGGGCGGAACCTGTTGATTAGGAGACATTAACGTGCCTATAATAGCCCATTCATTGACGTTTTACCAGCATCCTGCTAAAGTAGCGCAATCCCCAGCGAGGGGCATTTTACTTAGAAAATATGTTGACCATCAGACTCAGCCGCGTAGGAAGAAAGAACGACCCGTCATTCCGGGTTATTGTCGTTGAAAGTAAACGCAAGCCACAGCCAGGTAAATACACAGAAATGGTTGGTTCTTACAATCCAAAGATGAACCGTGTTGAATTGAATGCAGAACGCATCAAACACTGGATCTCAAACGGCGCTACAGTTTCTGATACCGTACACAACCTCCTCGTATCTCAAAAAATTATCGACGCAAAGAAGATAAACATCTTGCCAGCATTCAAAGCAGCTCCAGTCGTTGAAGCTCCTGTAGAGGCAGTTGCACCAGCAGCAGCTCCAGTAGAAGAAGCCGCAGCTCCTGCGGAAGAAGTAGCACCTGAGGATAATTCAGTTGCAGAAGAAGCCCCTCAGGCCTAAACTTGGCAGTAGTGCTCAATTACTACAATTAAATATTCAGAGATGACAGAAAAAGACCAGGAATTTTTGGAGTTCGTTGTTAAGGGTTTGGTTGACCACCCGGAAGACGTAAAGATCACCCGTACTGTAGATGAGATGGGTGTACTTCTTATGCTCGACCTCAACCAGGAAGATATGGGTAAGGTTATTGGCCGCTCGGGCAATACCGCAAAAGCTATTCGTACACTTCTCCGCGTTGTCGGCATGAAGCACAATGCTCGCGTAAACTTGAAGATCAATGAGCCAGCAGGTGGCATGCGTTCACCAGAACACGGTGGCGGAAGCACCAACACGGGTTGGGACGGAACTCACGAAGCTCCTACAACTCCACAGATGAAGTCTATTGATGAAGCAATGGACAACTTGGACAATTTCTAATTTTAGACAATGAAATTTCACGTAGTAACACTCTTTCCAGAGGTTGTTGGGGCGTATACGAATGCCTCTATTCTGGGTCGTGCCCAGAAAAACAAACTCATGAGCGTGAAGGCCTACCAGCTACGTGACTTTGTAACCCCCGCAAAAGCTGGCGCTCGCGGGGCAAGTGAGTGGTTTTATAAAAAGGTTGACGATAAGGCATACGGGGGTGGTCCGGGTATGGTGTTGCAGGCAGAACCGTTTGTTCGTGCGGCAGATAAAATACGAAAGGGAAAGAAGATTAAGGTTTTGATTACATCCGCGGGCGGGAAGGCGTTTACTAATGAATACGCAAAGAAACTCGCAAAAGAAAAAGAGGTAATCATCCTCTGCGGACGCTACGAGGGTATAGATGCGCGAGTAAAGAAAGTTTTAAATGCAGAAGAAGTGTCAGTTGGTCCGTATATTTTGACTGGTGGGGAACTGCCAGCACTTACTATTATTGATTCCACCGCACGCCAGATTAAAGGTGTGCTTGGCAAATTTGAATCATTGGAAGAGGAGAGAGTTGCTTCGCATGACGTCTACACGCGTCCTGAAGTATTTACCCATAAAAAGAAGACTTACCGTGTGCCAAAAGTCCTGCTCTCAGGCCATCACGCAAATATAGATACCCAGCGCACCAAGCGTCGCAGCGGTAAAAGTGCATAAACACCATTGACTGAATATTTAGTGAGGAGTATGGTCATGGTTAATGCGAGCCATTACGGTAGTCGCAGGGAACCTCGAGTAGGGAGATAAAGTATGGACCGGAGCAGAAAGTCCAACAGGAACGGCAAAGGCAAGAAGGCGAGTCGTCCCGGAATCATCGGCGTGGATCGGGGCAAGCCCATCATGACGAAGAATGGCGCGCGCTTTCCTGGCGACCGCTAGTCACTCCAACTCATCAACAAGACGCGTGTAAGGGATTTTAGATAATGATGGCAACAGCAATTGCTTCTGCTCACGCAGAGCGTATAGCTTCCCCCGCTTCGGTGAAGCGTCCGATCTGGCAGTGCCAGGAGCCGGGTTGCGACGGGAGTCGCATCAGGGATTCTGACGGCATCAACTGGACCTGCAAGAAGTGCAAGGTCGGCACCAACAAGGACAAGCCGGCCGAGACCAAGCAGGTCAAGCTGGCCAAGCCCGTCCTGGTCTCGTCCAAGCCTGTCGAGCGCAGCGAGCCTTCGCCGAGATGGCTGGATGAGCGTCGTATCGCCGGCGCCCGCACCTGTTCTTCCAGGCGATAACAAGCCAACCGTGCTCGTTCTAGGCCACCCCTCACCCGGGTGGCCTCTTTTTTTACCCAGATGAGCTTGACGTGAAGGTGGGGAAGCGTATACTGGTTGATGAAACAAGGCGGGGCATCCTAAGGCGAAAGCTGAATGGATAGAATGAGTTTTGAGGGCTTGGTTTCAAAACAAGTTTACATAGTGGTCAGGTTATAGACCAAACAGGAGCAACGGCAACCAGCCCGAGCAAGGGGAGCGTTTTACGCGCCCACTTTTTCGCATTTAGTACTCGTGCATTTATTAGCCCGTGCCCATTACTAAGCCCGTCATAGAAAATCCCATGCGTGAGCAAAAATTCTTCAGCCGTTATCGTGAGCCCCGCACCGAAACCCCCAACTTGGTTGCGGCACAAGTAGATTCCTTCAACACTCTTCTTAAGGATGGTGTAAAGGAAATCTTTAAGGAGTTCACTCCTATCAAAGATTATTCCGGCAAGAAGTTTGACCTCGAGTTCGTGAAAATCGAACTTGGTGAGCCGAAGTTCGACGAGCACTATGCAAAGTCGCAGAAGATGTCGCTCGACATCCCACTTCGCGCAATCGTTCGCGTAAAGAACAAAGTCGCAGGTACTGAAAAAGAGCAGGAAATCTTCCTCGCTGATTTTCCAGTGATGACAGACCACGGTTCTTTCGTCATCAACGGCGTTGAACGCGTTATCGTCCCACAGCTCGCACGCTCATACGGTGTTTTCTTCACCGCTGATGAAGTAAAGGGCAAGCGCCACTTTGGTGCGAAGGTCATTCCTTCGCGCGGCGCATGGATTGAAATTGAATCTGATGCAGACGGCATGCTTTGGGTACGCATCGACCGCAAGCGCAAATTCCCTGCAAGCTCACTCCTCCGCGTCTTGGGTGCTCCACAGGATGCAGACATCAAAAAACTCTTCTCAAAAACTCCACAAGGAGAAGCATGGGCAGCACTTTCTATTGAGAAGGACCCAGCAAAGACTGTTGACGAAGCATACGTAGAAATCCACAAGCGCCTTCGCGATGGCGACTTGGCAACAGCTGCAAACGCACGCGAATACATCAACTCAATCTTCTCTGAAGAACGTTACGACCTTTCTCGTGTTGGTCGCTATCGCTTCAACCAGCGTTTTAATAAATCTCTCGACGAGAAAGAACTTACTCGCCGTACATTGTCGCTCGATGACATTGTTATGGTGCTCCAGCACGTTCTTGAACTTGAGAACGACCCAGAGGCAGTTGAAGACAACATCGACCACCTCGGTTCTCGCCGCGTACGTTACGTAGGCGAAATGCTCCAGCAGCGTCTCCGCGTTGGTTTGACGCACATGAAGCGCAACATCCAGGACCGCATGTCGACTATCGACACAGAGGCAACGATGCCACAGCAATTCGTAAACCCACGCCCATTGCAGGCTCGTATCAAAGAATTTTTCACCACCAACCAGCTCGCACAGTTCATGCAGCAGACGAACTCTCTTGAAGAGCTCGAACACTTGAGAACTCTCTCAGCACTTGGCCCAGGCGGTCTTACTCGTGAACGCGCAGGCTTTGAAGTCCGCGACGTGCACCCATCTCACTACGGACGTCTCTGCCCAATCCAGACTCCTGAAGGCCCAAACATCGGTCTTATTTTGCGTCTCTCAACATTCGCACGCGTAAACGAGTTCGGCATGATCGAAACTCCCTACGTTAAAGTCGCAGGCGGTAAGGTTACTGGCGAAGTTGTGTATTTGAACGCAGCTGAAGAAGAAAAGCAGATCATTGCACACGGTGCTACTCGCGTAGATCCAGACGGCAAGATCACTGAAGACATGGTTGAAGTACGCCTCAGCGGTTCACCAACGCGCATGCCTCGTAACGAAGTTAAATATATTGACGTTGACCCAGCGCAGCCATTCTCAATCGCAACGTCGATGATTCCATTCCTCGAACACGACGACGCAAACCGTTCTCTCATGGGTTCAAACATGCAGAAGCAGGCAACGCCTGTCATTCTTCCTGAAGCTCCGCTCGTTGCAACTGGTATGGAAGCTCGCGCGGCTCGCGACACTGGTCGCCTCACTCTTGCAAAAGAGGCGGGTACAGTTGTACAGGCAGACGGTAAGCGTGTCATCGTTAAAAACGAGAAGGGTAAGGACATGGAGTATCCACTCGTAAACTTTGTCCGCACCAACGGCTTTACTGCACTCCACAGCCGCCCAGCAGTTTCTGTTGGTACAAAGGTTAAGAAAGGTGACTTGCTCGCCGACACTTCAACCTCAGATGGCGGCCAGCTCGCGCTCGGCCAAAACGCACTCGTCGCATTTATGTGCTGGTCTGGTGCAAACTACGAAGACGCAATCATCATTTCTGAGCGTCTCGTAAAAGATGGTAAATTCTCATCTATCCATATTGAAGAGTTCGTCTGCAACGTCCGCGACACAAAGCTCGGCGCAGAAGAAACAACTCACGACATTCCTAACGTATCTGAAACTAAACTCCGCAACCTCGACGAGGACGGTGTTGTTCGCGTTGGTTCTGAAGTTCGCCCTGGCGACATCCTCGTTGGTAAGATCACACCAAAGGGTGAAACTCAGCTCACTCCTGAAGAACGCTTGCTCCGCTCGATCTTCGGCGACAAAGCTCGCGATGTTAAAGATTCATCACTCCGCATGGAGAACGGTAAGCGTGGCCGCATCATCAGCGTAAAAGTATTCTCACGCGAAGCAGGTCACCACTTGGAATCTGGCATCATCAAGCGTATCCATATTGAAATTGCACAGCTCCGCACTGTGTCTGTCGGCGACAAGCTCGCAGGCCGCCACGGTAACAAGGGTGTTATCTCACGCATTCTTCCAGAAGAAGACATGCCATACATGGAAGATGGCCGCCCAGTCGATGTTATTTTGACTCCGCTCGGCGTTCCGTCACGTATGAACCTCGGTCAGATCTTGGAACTCCACCTCGGTCTTGCAGCAAATACACTTAACTACCAAGCAATCTGCCCTCCATTCGCAGGTGCAACAGAAGGAGAAATCCGTGAAGAATTGAATAAAGCTGGCTTTAACGAAAGCGGCAAGATTAAACTCTACGATGGCCGCACTGGTGAGAAATTCGAACAGGATATCGCAGTGGGTTACATGTACATCTTGAAGCTTCACCACATGGTGGAAGACAAGATCCACATGCGCTCAATCGGACCATACTCTCTTATCACGCAGCAGCCACTCGGTGGTAAGGCACAGGGAGGCGGTCAGCGCTTTGGAGAAATGGAAGTGTGGGCACTTCTTGGTTACGGAGCTGCATATACGCTCCGCGAAATGCTCACTATTAAGTCCGACGACATCATGGGCCGCTCTGCAGCCTTTGACTCTATCGTTCGCGGTGAACGTATTTCAAACCACTACGCTCCAGCATCATTCAACGTCCTCCTCCACACCCTCCGCGGTTTGGCGCTCGATGTAGAACTTTTGCGCGGCGGCAGTGTTGTTGCAAATGCACGTAAAACCCCAGGCGCAGAAGTCTCAGACTTCGATGCTGTCCGCATCCGCCCAGCTTCACCTGAACGTATCCTTGAATGGTCATACGGTGAAGTCACCAAGCCAGAAACAATCAACTACCGTACTCAACGCCCAGAGAAAAATTCACTCTTTGACGAAAAGATCTTCGGTCCTGAAAAAGACTACGAATGTTATTGCGGTAAATACCGTGGCATCCGCTACAAGGGTATTATCTGCGAGAAGTGCGGTGTGGAAATCACACGCGCAATCGTACGCCGTGAACGCATGGGCCATGTCGACTTGGCAGTACCAGTCGCACACGTATGGTTCCTCCGCGCAATTCCATCACGCCTTGCTATGGTGCTCGGCATCTCAGGTGGCGACCTAGAAAAGGTTGTCTACTTTGCCGGCTACATCGTGAACCAGGTTCACAAGGCAGAAAAAGAACGCATCGTCTCAGAACTCGAAAACGAATATAAATCAAAGGTCAAAAACCTCCAGGACGAGAAGTCGAAAGACAAGATGAAGGAACTCTTCCTCGAAGCAAAACGCGATATCGACAACATCTATGTTGGTTCGGTTCTCGATGAGCCAAAATATCACCGCTACGCTATTAAGTACGGCGCAATGTTTGAGGCAGGTATCGGTGCAGAAGCACTCTACAACCTCTGCAAGGGTCTCGACCTCAAGGAGATGGTCGCAGAAGTAGAAACCGCATTGCTCAAGGCAGGTGCTGCTGACCGTGAAAAATTCGGCAAACGCCTTTCACTCCTTCGCGGTATGATTAAGGCAAACGTTCGTCCTGAGTGGATGTTCCTCAGCCGCATTCCGGTTATCCCACCAGGCCTTCGCCCAATGGTTGCCCTCGATGGCGGCCGCCATGCAACATCAGACTCAAACGACCTCTACCGCCGCGTCATCAACCGCAACAACCGCCTCAAGA
This sequence comes from Candidatus Adlerbacteria bacterium RIFOXYC1_FULL_48_26, assembly GCA_001773575.1. Classification (GTDB taxonomy): domain Bacteria; phylum Patescibacteriota; class Minisyncoccia; order Phycocordibacterales; family SBAW01; genus GWA1-54-10. Next base: position 8,509 of record MEXB01000003.1, read on the forward strand.
AACTTATCGAAATCAGCGCACCAGATGTTATCTTGCGCAACGAGAAGCGTATCTTGCAGGAAGCAATTGACGCACTTATCGACAACTCTATCCGCCACGGCGGCGCAGCATTCTCTGCAACGACACAGGCTCGTACTCGTCCGCTCAAGTCTCTTTCAGACAACCTTAAGGGTAAGCACGGTCTCTTCCGTCAGAACCTTCTTGGTAAGCGTGTCGACTACTCAGGCCGCTCAGTTATCGTTGTCGGTCCAGAACTTCGCCTCAACCAGTGCGGTCTTCCTAAGCACATGGCACTTGAACTCTTCCGCCCATTCGTAATCGGCAAGTTGCTTGAGAAGGAACTCGCATTCAACATCCGCGGTGCAGGTCGTCTTATCGACGAAGGTGTGCCAGAGGTGTGGGCAATTCTCGAAGATGTAATCAAAGACAAGTATGTTCTCTTGAACCGCGCACCTACATTGCACCGCCTCGGTATCCAGGCATTCCAGCCTATCCTTATTGAAGGCAACGCTATCCAGCTCCACCCACTCGTATGTCCAGCGTTCAACGCAGACTTCGACGGCGACCAGATGGCCGTTCACGTTCCACTTTCTCCGGAAGCTCAATCAGAAGCACGCGAGATTATGTCGGCAACAAAGAACATCCTCAAGCCAGGTAACGGTGAACCGGTGGTTGCATCGAAACTCCTCGACATTCTCTTGGGCTCATACTGGATGACCAAGGAAGTTGAAGGTATGAAGGGCGAAGGTCTCGCATTCCCATCACCAAACTCTGCAATCTTGGCGTACGACTACGGCCACGTAGGATTCCAGGCAAAGGTTAAGGTTATGCCATCTGACAAAGAGAAGTACGCAGCATTCGGCGGACAACTCTTTGAAACAACAGTGGGCCGTTTGCTCTTCAACACAGTCTTCCCATCGGACTACCCATTCATCAACACTCCAATCGACAAGAAGGGTCTTACAAAACTTCTCGATGATCTTATCAACCGTTACGGTCTCGATAAGATTCCAGAAATCCTCGACAGAATTAAGAACTTCGGCTTCCGTTACGTAACACAGTCAGGTACAACATGGTCGCTCGACGACATCCGCGTACCAAAAGAAAAGGACGATATCGTTGCAGCAGCAGAAAAGAAATCAGCAGAAGTTGTACAGCACTGGCAGAACGGTCTTCTTTCTGAAGAAGAACGCTACCGCATGAACGTTGAAATCTGGCACGGTGCAAAATCTGATGTTGAAAAACTTATGCCAGGAACATTGGCAGCACACGGCAGCGTGTCTGACATGCTTAAGTCTGGCGCCCGCGGCTCTATCGCGCAGGTGACGATGATGGCCGGTATGAAGGGTCTTATTGCATCACCAACAGGTGAAGCTATCGAATTCCCAATTACCAAGTCGATGAAGGAAGGTCTTTCTCCACTTGAATACTTCATCACTACACACGGTTCACGTAAGGGTCTTTCAGACACCGCGCTCAACACGGCAAAAGCAGGGTACCTCACACGTCGTCTCTTCGACGTTGCGCAGGACGTTGTTGTCTCACTTGAAGACTGCGGCACGAAGGATGGTCTTGAAATCAAGCGCGAAAGCGCATCGGGTATCGGTACTTTCTTGGCGCAAAACATCGGCGGCCGTTACTTGGCAGCAGATATAGAGCATGACGGAAAGGTCCAGTACAAGAAAGGCCACTTCCTCACACATGCTGATGCAAAACACGTTGAAGAGATGGGGGTAGAGTCAGTTATTGTTCGCTCGCCAGTGTCATGTAAGGCTCATCGCGGTCTCTGCGTACACTGTTACGGTGCAGACCTCGGCACAATGAAACCAGTCGCTCTCGGTGAAGCAGTCGGTACAGTTGCCGCACAGGCAATCGGCGAGCCGGGTACCCAGCTCACAATGCGTACCTTCCACGCCGGCGGTGCCGCTGCAGTTGGTGGCGACATTACCTCAGGTCTCCCACGCGTTGAAGAAATCTTCGAACGCCGTGCGCCTCGCAACCCAGCTATCATCGCGTCAGTGTCAGGCGAAGTTATTGAAGTCAAAGACGAAGGCAAAGAAAAGATCATTGTCGTTGCGCCTGACCTCGAATATAGAAAGAAATCTGCTAAGGCAGGAGATACGATTGAATACGATGTAAACTTCCGCCGTATACCACTCGTGAAAGCAGGACAGAGAATCGAGAAGGGCCAGTTCCTCACGGACGGTTCAGCAGACCTCTCAGACCTCTTCAAGTATGCCGGTAAGGAAAGAACGCAGGAATATATCATCTCTGAAATTGTAAAAATCTACGAACTTCAGGGTGCAAATATCTCGGCAAAACACCTCGAAGTTATCGTCCGCCAGATGTTCAGCCGCCTCAAAGTCTCAAACGCTGGAGGTACTGAATACTCAGTAGGTGACGTTGTCAGTGCTGCAGACCTTAACGCTGCAAGCGATGTAGCAAAAGATGCAGGAGGCGAGGCAGCAAAGGGTGATGCGCTTGTGATGGGTATCTTGGATGTATCCCTCTCACGCCAGAGCTTCCTTTCTGCGGCGTCGTTCCAGAACACGACACGTATGCTCATCAAGGCATCGATGTACGGTTCAACCGACCCACTCGAAGGTCTCAAAGAAAACGTTATCATCGGCCGCCTTATCCCAGCAGGCACCGGCTTCAAGGGTTCTCCAAAAGAAAAATTGGTTAACCGCTTCGCACCTCAGGCTCCTGAACAAGCAGCCCCAGTCGCAAGCAAAGAAGAAGTAGCGTAGGCTAATTTCTCGAAAAAACCCGCCCCAATCAAGGGCGGGTTTTTTCATTGGAAAAGAGCTAAAATAGAGCCACTTATGGATTCCCAGATTCAGGAGATCAAAGACAAGCTTTCTATCCAGGATGTGGTGGGAGAGTATGTAAAACTCGAACGCGCGGGGAGGAATATGCGTGCACGCTGCCCGTTTCATAAAGAGAAAACGCCGTCATTTATGATTTCACCGGAGCGTGGAAGTTACATCTGTTTCGGCTGTGGCGAGAAGGGCGATATTTTTACTTTCGTTGAAAAAATAGAACATATAGATTTCAAAACTGCGCTCCAGCAGTTGGCAGCAAAGGCCGGAGTTGTGTTGAAGAATACATACACATCAAACCAAGACACTGCAGAAAAGAAAGAAAAAGATGAACAGCTTCGCGACGTGTGTGAAGATGCGGCTTCTTTTTATCAAGCTGAACTCACAAAGCGTCCCGATGTCTTGGAGTATCTAAAAGAAAAGCGCGGCGTTACAGACGAAACTATTCAGAGCTGGAGGATCGGTTACGCACCGGCGCATTGGCGTGATCTTTCTGAACACTTGGTTACGAAAGGCCATAGCAAGGATTTAATTGTAGAGGCTGGCTTCTCGATGTATCCGCAAAGCCGTGATGAAGAGCGTACGCCAGATACTACTAAAGATATCTACGATCGCTTTCGTGGGCGTATTATGTTCCCGTTGTTTGATGCAGGAGGAAAGGTGATTGCGTTTTCTGGTAGGTTCTTCGAAAAAGTTGAAGGTCAAAAAGACGACGGGGGAGAGCCGGCAAAATATGTAAACAGCCCTGAGACTCCAATCTTTAAAAAATCTCGTGTGCTCTATGGTTTGGATAAGGCGAAGAACTTTATCCGCAAAGCGGACTGTGTGTTGCTTGTAGAGGGGCAGTTCGACGTAATTATGAGCCACCAGTCGGGGTTACCTTTTGCTGTGGCAAGTTCTGGCACAGCTATTACAGAAGAGCATCTTTCGTTACTTGGTCGTATGTCGAAGCGTTTAATACTCGCGCTTGATGGAGACGCGGCCGGTATTCGCGCGGGCCTTAAGAGTGCTCAGATGGCACTTACGATGGGCTTCGACGTAAAAATCCCTACATTTAAAGATGGGAAAGACCCTGCAGACTTGGCGAAAGAAGATCAGGAGTCACTGAAGGCGGCCGTCCGAAATTCAAAGACGGCAATCGAATTCTTTTTAGAGGTTTTGCGTCCACAAGCAAAGGATGAGCGAGCGTATGGAAAACTTGTAGAGATGCAGGTGGTACCGCTTATTGCCGCAATTTCAAGCAAGATAGATCAGGCACACTTCACTCGTGTGGTTGCAGAGAGACTGCGTGTACCTGAAGCGGCAATTCACGCAGAAGTCATAAAGCGTCCAGTATTGTCTACTAATGAAGTTGAAGTCCAGACATCGCCCGTAGAAGAAACAGGGATGCAGCCATCTTCTTTGGAACGTACTGCGGCAATGTTGTTATTTTCTATGCAAGAACCGTCGAAGGTAGAGTCGCTTATTGGTCCAGCGCGCGTAGAAGATATTCAAACACGATTTGCAGGAGATGCGGAAAAATTTAGGTTTGAGTTTGAGGCATTGGGGGAAGACAAAAATACTATTACCTCACGATTGCTTGAAGCCCTTGAGAGCGGGGTAGTAGAAGAGGAAATGACGAAGGTTCGCGACGAACTCCACAGTGCGTTGCCGGAGGCACAGGGGCCCTTAATACAGAAGCTTTCTACGCTTAAAAAACGCCAGCAGGAATTGCGTAAATAGAGTTTTTCTGGTATATTATTTTCAAATATGGCGAAAACTAAAAAGGTGAAGACTAAGCCCCGACGCAAGGTCGGGGTCCCGACTAAGACGTCGGGACGTACTAAGAGTGTTGTTGTAAAGGCAAAGAATTTTCGTGCTGCAGCAGCGAAGCGCCGCGTAAAACTTGTAGTCAAAAAACCAGCCGCAAAGAAAGCAAAAGCAGCTCCGGCTCCAAAAGTAAGCCCTGCAGCAGCTAAAAAACAAAACGACCAAAACAAAAAAGCTGAAAGCTTGATGGCGAGTGGCCGCCAGCGTGGTTTCGTCACCTACGATGAAATTTTGAAAGTATTTCCAAACATCGAAACAGATGTTGATTTCCTCGAAGAACTGTACGACAAGTTTTCAACCGCACACATTGACGTTCTCGAAGGAGGCGGCATGCTCGAGATAGAATCTGAACCTCTTGAAAAAGGATATTCTCGTTCTGACTCATCGTACGACTCCATCCAGATGTACCTCCGTGAAATCGGTCGCTACCCGTTGCTTAACGCTCAGCAGGAGCGCGACTACGCAAAGCGTATCGTAGAGGGAGACAATGAAGCTCGTAACCTTCTTGCTCGTGCAAACCTCCGCTTGGTGGTTTCTATTGCAAAGAAATACGTTGGCCGCAGCCCAGACCTTACGCTCCTCGACCTTATCCAGGAAGGTAACCTTGGTCTCTTTAAAGCTGTAGACAAATTCGACTATACAAAGGGGTACAAATTCTCAACCTATGCCACCTGGTGGATCCGTCAGGCTATTACACGTGCGCTTGCAGACCAGAGCCGCACCATCCGTATTCCAGTGCACATGGTTGAAACTATCGCGAAATACAAGCAGGTCTCACGCCGCCTCGCACAAGACTTGGGCCGCGACCCGCTTGCTGAAGAAATCGCACTTGAAATGGGCGTTGATGTAGATAAAATTTACCAAATCGAAAAGATCGACCAAGATACCGTCTCGCTTGAAAGCCCAGTTGGTTCTGACGACGATGACGGCAAGTCAGTACTCGGCGACTTTATCAAAGACGACAAAATCCTCTCACCAGACCAGGAAGTCTCTCGCCGCATTTTGGGCGACCAACTCCACGAGATCCTCGACGAGCTTTCTCCAAAAGAACGCGAAATTTTGAAACTCCGCCATGGTCTTGAAGATGGCATTTACCACACACTTGAAGAGGTAGGTAAGAAGTTCGGCGTCACACGCGAACGCATCCGCCAGATTGAAGCAAAAGCCCTTGAGCGCATCCGCACTCACGACAAAGCAAAGCGTCTCCGAAGCTACTAATTTATACCTCTCGACACATCTGAGCTTGTGTTGTAGGATTTTTGCAGACGTAAACGGCCAATTCAACAAGGGAGGCGACGATGTCGCATCATGCAAAGAATCCCAGTGGGGCGTCGCAGTTCATACTTCTCCTACTTGCAATCCCCATAGTGCTTGCTACAGGCCTACAGCTTGGGAAGAAGTTTTCCCTGGCAGGCCATCTCTTTAAGAGCGTGTGGAAGCGCTTCAAGGGTCCGGAGAATGTTGGCATCGAGGAGCTTCCCGAGCTGCTCGATGAAGGCGACTTCCAGGTGAGATACCCCTCACCTGTGTCCCAGGACGTCTTCAACGCCCGTGTGTTCAACGGTGTCGTCGAGATCACCTACAGCGTCCACTGGGCGCACGGTCAAGGGAATGTGGAGATTGTGTGGCTCACGCACAAGGGGAAGTCCGGTATGCGATTCACCCTCATTCAGAACCACATGACGGAGTTCTGTCGTGGTACGAGCTCGGGCAACCGTATCCTCTGGGATCATGATGCAAAGGCGCTGGGCGAATTCATGATCTCGCTCCGCGCCTTGGTGGGTGTCGTGCTGCGCAAATCCTGAATGTTTCTTGACCTCGTCGGCATTGCTGACGGGGTCTTCCTTTTTTGTATACTTAGACCAATGGCAAAGAAGGCTCAGAAATCCGATCTTCCGATTAAGCATTGGAGCCACTCCTCGTTGATGGCGTATCTTAGAAACCCGCTTGCATGGTACAAGCGCTATGTGGAGTTGGTGTACGACACCCCTTCTGGTCCTTCAGGTGTGATAGGTCGTGCAGCGCACGTCGCATTGCAGCACTATTACGGTGGGATAGATAAAGAGGGGGCGATAGCACTTGGCATGGAGAGCCTCCGTGATGTTGCGGACTTTGAAATTAATTTTGGTAAAGCAAAGAGTAAGGCTGCAAAAAAGAAAAAGCGCGAGCAAATGGAACGCGACTACGTTCAGGCAGTAAATTTTTATCTCGAGAAACCACCGAAATATAGAAAGGTATTAGGTGTTGAGTATGTTGGTGTAGCGAAGGTTGAAGGCCTGCCGTTACCTATTAAGGCAGTGTCTGACCTCGTGGTGCAGTCAGCGGTAGACCCTAAGGGCGTGGATATTATTGACCACAAGTTCGTGGACACATTTAGCAGCCAGGGAGCGCAGAAGACGCTCTTTGTGATGCAGGCAATTTTTAACTACTACACCGTTAAGAAGAATTTCAATAAGCCCGTGCGGCGTTTTATTGTTATTGAATGTAAGAAGTCGCGTAACGCTGATGGGAAGCCCCAGCTACGCAAATACATCATAGACTTCCGTACGTTCAAACAAGAATTTATTATCTTCAACCGTCTTGTTCGCGACGCCACTGCAACTATGGCAGTGCTTATGGGTATGGGTGTCTTTTTACCCAACCCTTCAGATATGTTTGAAGGGGAGAACTCCTTCGATATTTACCGCATCAACCTCCCGCCAGAAGACTACGATTCTCACTTTAGGCCTGATAAATAAGTTTTATGTACTTGACATAGATGCATTTAATATAGTACAATATTAAATGAGAACAACGATCCTTGGGAGATTCAAATGGTTTTGGGATTGCAGAAGAAACACTGGAAGGCGGTGGGCCTCATAGCCTTTGGTTGCATCGCAGCGATCCTGATTGGTCTTGGCGGCATTGCCATCCAGTCTGCGCTGGAAAATTCCGGCCTCATTGGGCACTACATAACCCGGAGAGGAGGGGTCCAATGGAGTGTTAACTACACGCTCCGCGCCATGCTGGCTGGCCAGATCTACGTCGCTATCGGTCTCGGCATCTGCTGGCTGCTGTGGAAGAAGCACCACTGGTTCGGATGAACTAAACGCATCATATCCGCAAGGATCAAAAAACCCGCCGCAGTCTTCGGACTCCGGCGGGTTTAATTTTTATATTTGACTTAAGGTATTGTTTATTTTATAATATACTTAGGTAAGGATAGTCCTTATCTATTCAGTGCCCAGACGGGCTCAAAGGGTCGGACGACCCAGGAGAAGTGCTATGTTTGCTCTTTTAAAGAAAGCCACCCCGTTCCAGACCAACCAGAAAATTCTGGAGGAAATGCCCTGGCTGTGGGCCGTAAGCCCACAGTGGGACGGCGAGGAAGTGTTCATTTCCCGCATCGGCGAGGGTTTCGAAGATCACCCGCTTTACTTGGGTATTACCTACGCCCTGTACTTCCATTACAAAAATGAATGGATGGAAACAGTAAAGCGAATTGAGCTTCCCAAACCATATCTCACAAACGGCCGCGAGGTGGTCATGTGGGATGTCCTGGACGCGGACGAAGGCTACATAGGTCTCAGATGGCTGGAACACATTGTTCTGGTGGAAGCGAAAGACGGGGGAGAGGATTTCAAATACTTTGTCTTTCAACCCAAGCGAGGCACAGCCTTCAGCGCAATGTGGGAAAACAACTGGCGCTACAAGGAAGCCGATGAGAATCGTCGTGCCGCCCGCCGTCTCGCAGGGACAGCATAAATAAAAAGCCACCTTTGGAAGCTACTTCCATTAGGTGGCTTTCTTTTTTATATCAATCTTTCTTACTGCGCTGTTGTAGACGCTGTGCCTCCTGGAACGCCACCGAGGACTGCATCAATTGCTGCGCGCATAGAGTCGTATGGCTGTGAGCCCTGGAGTGTAACTGCTTCACTACCCACCATGATAAGGACGAATGGTGTGCCTTGGCCGCCGGCTTTGATAGCTTCGTTGTAGCTGCTCTGGATTTTCTGAGTAAATTTGCCGCTGTTAAGGCACTGGTTGAATGTTTCTACATTAAGACCAATCTGGCCTGCAATAACTGGGAGTTGTGCCAAATCCAAACCATTGCTGCCTGGGGTTACTGCGTACACACCATCGATAAATTTATAGTACGCTGTCGCACCACCCTGATCTCCGGCACATTCTGCAGCCTCTGCTTCTTTAGGAGCCTTTGAGTGGAGCTGTGCGAGAGGGAATGGACGGTATACCCACGCAACTTTTCCAGATTCCCCGTAGAAGTCCATAATTTGGTGCATGGTGGTCTGGAATGTTTTGCAATACGGACATTCGAGATCTGCGTATTCAATTACCTTCACTTGAGCGTTCGGATTGCCAACAATATAGTCAACTTTAGGGTCATACTCACGAGCAGTAACTTTGCCGGTGGTTCCATTGTTGCCCGTTGGAGCGGCCATTTTTCCTACTAAAAAGATTGCACCAGCGATGAGCACTCCTGCGACAACGATGGTTAGTGGAAGTACGTATTGTGATTTCATATGACTATATAAGGGTTATATTCCTATTCTAACATAGTGCTTTTAAAAGGGGAGCGTATGGTTTATGGCTGCAGTTTCAGTGCCTTTTTCCCAGCCTGAGGGGTTTAATTTGACCTCACGAGGGCCATCGAAGTCTTTGTATTTAATAGATTTATGCTTTTTTGCATAGTCATACAGTTCTCGTGTAATGCGAACGTCGTCGAGGCAGTACTGGCGGACTTTCTCAAATTCTCCATTCTTCCACCACGTTATAGCTTCAAGACCATCTCCACTTTTACCTTTACCAAGGGTCGCTTCTGCAACGTTGTCGAGTTTCAAGCGGCGTCCTAGTACATTACGAATTTCCTTGAGTAGATCGATGCTTTTAATTTTTGTAAGGTCGCCAACATAATATTTATTGAGAATAGGAATGTCGAAATGGTCGGAGTTGTACCCAACGAGCACATCTGCGCGTTCAAAAATAGGCCAAAGGCCAGACAGTTCGTCCCTAAGAAAGCTCGAGTATTTTTTTGTTTCTGAATCGTGAATACCAACGACTGTCACCTCAAGGTTTGAGAAGTCGCCATTGCCGCGGAAATCACCGATTGTTTCAATGTCGAACGTGACAACTTTCATCACAGACAGTTTAGCGGTTCAGAAAGAAAGAGGAAAGCTCTGCGCGAGACATAGGAGTTTCTTGCCCATGTACTAAATCACGCACGGAAAAGTTGCCAGATGCAATTTCGTTCTGGCCAATAACAATAAGGTGTGGAACCTTGTTTTTTGCAGCATTTTTAATTTGGTCGGCCAGCTTTTTATCACAGAAGTCTACTGCAACGTTTACTCCTTCTGAGCGGAGTTCCTGTGCAATAGATAGCGCGTGTTGAACTTCAGCCTCTGATGCTACGGCAAGGTAGACATGCGTTGGCGCTTTATATTCAGGAAGCATATTTCGTACAGCAAGGAAGTCATGCATTGTCACATCGCCCATACCAAACCCAACGCCTGTTACGGATTCGTTATCAAACATGCCGGTAAGGTTGTCGTAGCGACCGCCGCCAAAGAGTGCGCGGTTATTGTCCTCGTGGGTGTCGAAGACTTCAAATACCACACCGGTGTAGTACGCAAAGCCGCGTACGATAGATGGGTCAAAGACAGCGTTTTCAATACCAACCGAGCGGAGGAAATCTAACACTGCGGCGACATCTTGCGGTACGTTAGAGCCATCAAGTTTTTCTTTAGGGACACCCAGATCTGCAAGACCTGCTTCAAACTCTGAGGCGTCCATCTTGTTTTTACGGTCCAGTAAGCCAACAAGTTTTGCGGCACTTTCTTCGTTCAAATCTAGCTCAAGTGCGAGCGCATTTACAAAAGCGCGGCTACCGACCTTGATGACAAAGTCGTTTTCCTCAGCGCCAAAGGCCTTCATTACTTCGTAGGCAACCTGGATTATTTCTGCATCTGCGGCAAATGATTCAGAACCGAAGATGTCTACGTTGAGCTGCCAGTGTTCGCGCAAACGGCCTCGCTGCGGGCGTTCATAGCGGAAAACGTTAGGTATAGAGAACAAGCGGAGCGGGAAGCCAAATTCGCGGCGTTTTGCTGCCACCATGCGCGCAACAGTTGGGGTCATCTCAGGGCGCAGCGTCACTTCACGGCCGCCACGGTCAGTGAAGGTGTATGTCTGTTCGTTGATGAGCTCCTCATTGTCTGCACCTTTTGCTTTGTAGAGCTCAGCGGGTTCGAGAATTGATGCGTGGTATTCTGCGTACCCGAATTTCTTTGCTACACCACGGTAGGTGCTGAGCAAATAATTTAAAAATTGCTGGTCTTCTGGATAGAAATCGCGAACACCTTTGTAGCTTTCGGTAGAGAGTTTGTCCTTCATGAAGTCGATTTTTTGCCCCTGCGGCTTATATCTTGTATTGTAACAGAAATGCCCCGCGACGACGACCGCAAGAAAGACACTGATGTACGGCCCCGAACGGTAGGTGGGAAGGTGCTGAATCTCTACAAACAGATGGGTGAGACTCCTAGTGAGCGCCTGGAGCGGTTGCGTACACAGAGGCCTGAGTATGAACGTGAAGTTCTGTCCTACGCAGGACGTCTCGACCCAATGGCCGAGGGGGTGATGCTTACGTTGGTTGGCTCGGCAAACAAAATGCGCGAAGCGTATTTGGACATGAGCAAAGAATATGTGCTCGATGTCCTATTCGGATTTTCAACAGATACTTATGATGCGCTTGGTCGCATTATGAATACGGGCGACACAGAAGGTCTTACAAAAAAAGCTATAGAAAAAGGTTTGAACGAATTTCGCGGACATGTATCACAAGAGTATCCGCCGTACTCATCAAAAACAGTTGAAGGGAAGTCTCTCTTCCAATGGGCACGTGAGGGAGCAATAGGAACACTTATCTTGCCCAAAAAGACTGTAACTGTGTACGACATCTCGCTCGAGGGTTTGTATAAGATTAAAGAATCAGCCCTTCTTTCCTACATAGAAACATCCATAGAAAAAGTCCACGGCGACTTTAGACAGGATGAGATAATGGAGGGCTGGAAACGCGCCCTACCTAACAAGAATAGTGACGAGCGTGAGTTCCCTTGCGCAACCATCAAAATCTCTTGCTCCTCAGGCACCTACGCGCGTTCTATAGCCCATGGTTTGGGCCAGGACCTCGGTATCCCTGCGCTTGCGCTCCATATACTCCGCACCAAGGTGGGGGAGTATGAGTCCTCAAAGAGCTTGAAATAGTATAGGTTCATGATACTGTTTTGGCGGAGACACACAGATGTCTCTAAAGGAGGAAATTTTGAACGGACTTGTTCAAACTATGCCTACCCGTCGTGTGCAGATCCGGCCTGGTCCGGACAATCGAAACCCCTTCACCTTCAATTCTGTGGAGGATGGGAAGAGGGATCCGTGGAACTTCAGTGCTCCTTCTGTCGAAGCTCTGGTCGACATCCTCGGTCTCAATCGTATGTGGGCGCGAATGCGGTGCAAGCGGCTGGTCGTCGACATCCTGGTCCCAGGACTGACACCGGCAGCGCTCCAGCTTGTCGATGATGAGATCGAGTCTCGACAACTCGCATCTGTGTAGCAAAAGGGCGGCCCATTTCAACGGCCGCCCTTTCACTTTTTATTTGTATTTTCTTACCAATCCAACTCTCCAGTTTTGTATTCTGTAACGCGAGTTTCGAAGAAGTTCTTCTCTTTAGCAACGTCGATGATTTCCGACATCCATGGGAAAGGATTTTCTTTGTGATACTGGCGTTCAAGGCCGATGCGTTCGAGGCGGCGGTCTGCAATATGTTCAACGTATTGCTTAACAGTTGCAGGTACAAGGCCTACGATGCCACGAGGGAGCGACTCATCGACGTAGTTCTTTTCAAGCTCCACACCGCGTTTAATGTTGTCAGTAAGTTTTTGTTTAAATTCTGGTGTCCAAATTTCTGGGTTTTCCTGGACGATGGTGTTGATGAGGTCAGCACCAAAGGCGAGGTGGACCGATTCATCGCGAAGGATAAATTGGAATTGTTCGCCAATACCAACCATGCGGTTTTTGCGAAGCATCGAGAGCATCATTACGAAGCCTGCATAGAAGAAGATGCCTTCCATGATGACGTAATAGCCCACAAGGTCGTGTACAAACTTCTGTATATTTTCCTTGCCTTCAGTGGTGAAGCTTGGGTCAAACACGGACTTGGTCATCTCTACAACGAAGTCGTCCTTTGCCTTAATGCCAGGAATAGTCTCGTACATGTTGTAGATCTCGTCTGGGTTGAGGCCTAGCGTGTCGCAGCAGTAGATAAATGTGTCAGTGTGCACAGCCTCTTCATATGCTTGGCGGAGAATGTACTGACGCGCCTCAGGGTTGGTGATGTGGCGGTAGATAGCAAGTACAAGGTTGTTTGCGGTAAGGGATTCTGCAGTAGAGAAGAAACCAAGGTTCCAAAGGATCATGCGGCGTTCGTCTTCGGAAAGTGCACCTGGCTTTTTCCAGAGTTCGACGTCTTGCTGCATAGATACTTCTTCAGGTACCCAGTTGTTTGCGACGCCCTTCTTGTAGTGGACGCGCGCCCACGGATACTTCATTGGAAGTATTTTATTTGGATCTGTGTTGCTGCCTCCGTTTATGATTCCCATGATTCTTCAGTTATTTTGTAATTTATTCTTCTGTAACTCCAACCTTTTCTGCTAATTCTGCAATTGCCCCTGTGACAGCACCCATATCTTCTTTAATTCTTTCTATGTCCCTTGCCATCACAACTTGTCTGCTATGCAACCCTCCAAGATCCAGGGATATTGAAGAAAGAACGTGTTCCTGGAAATCGAATCGCATTTTAACAAAGTTCATGAATTCGCCAACCAAATCGTACACATCGCCCAAACTTTTTTCTTTGTTTTCCATAGTGCCGAAACAATTAGTTTGTATAATTGCTTTTTCGGGCCTCGGCGGACCTCACTTATGCCGAACAACTTTCGCACACCTCGCCTAGTATTTCAACTTTGCCACGCACTACAGGTTTTTCAGTTGAAAACTGAGGGATACCAGCACTTATAGGAGAGAGGACTGGAGCAGCTTGAGAGAGTACTTCCACAGTCGTAGTGGTGACCTGGGTCTCTTCAACAATTACTGATGAGGCAACTGCTCCGGATGTCGCCGCTGCCGCCTCAGACTTTGAGGTACCGCCGAACTTAGACATGTTCACGGTTGATTTTTCAACACGCGATGCACCTAGCGTGCGTAGATAGTAGGTAGTTTTAAGACCAAGCGACCATGCGTATTGGTAGATGTCTGAGAGTACGCGTCCTGAAGTGCCACCGTAGAAGATGTTGAGAGACTGTGACTGGTCTATCCAGCGACCGCGGTATGCGGCAGCTTTGATAAGCCACTGAGATTCGATTTCAAATGCCTCTTTGTACTTTTCACGAAGTGCCAATGGAATTTCTGGAATATCTTGAATCGAACCGTCGTAGAATTTGATCTTCTCAAGCATGTCTGCGCCCCAGAGATTGAGTTTCTTCAAGTCTTCAACAAGGAATTCATTCACGACCATGAAGTCTCCGGCCATGTTGCTCTTAACGTAGAGGTTTTTGTAGATAGGTTCGATAGTAGGGTAGCAACCTGCAATGTTTGCTGTTGATGCTGTTGGTGCGTTTGCCATCGTGTTTGAGTTACGCATACCCCATGTACGAACTGCTTCACGAACAAGTTGCCAGTTAAGTGTCTCGTGGCGTGGTACATCGATTTTTACTCCACGCTCCTGTTCAAGCAGTGCGAGTGTGTCCTGTGGAAGAATTCCGCGATCCCACTTGCTGCCCTTATACGTTTCGTATGTGCCGCGTTCTTTTGCGAGCAATGCAGAAGCAAGAATGGCGTGGTAGGCGATTGCTTCCATAGATTCATCGGAGAAGCGTACTGCTTCGTCGGAATCGAAGTTGATGTTGAGCTTATAGAGAGCGTCTTGCAAACCGCGGAGTCCAAGACCTACTGGGCGATGGCGTGAGTTCGAGCGCTTAGTCTCTTCGGTAGGATAGAAGTTAACGTCGATAACGTTGTCGAGCATGCGCATCGCGACTGGGATAATGCGAGCAACTTGTTCGCGGTTGAATGCGCCGTTCTCAACAAATTTCGCCATATTGATGCTACCGAGGTTGCAGACTGCAGTTTCAGTTGCTGATGTGTTGAGAGTAATTTCTGTGCAGAGGTTTGATGAGTGCACAACACCGACATGGTCTTGAGGTGAGCGAACGTTTGAAGGGTCTTTCCATGTTACCCATGGGTGACCAGACTCGAACAGCATCGTAAGGTGTTTCTTCCAGAGGTCAGCGGCGCGGATTTTACGGTACATGCCGAGCTTTCCTTCCTCACCCAACTTTTCATACTTTACGTATGCTTCATCGAACTTGCGCCCGTAGAGGTCGTGTAGGTCAGGAACATCTGAAGGGGAGAAGAGCGACCAGTAGCCATCTTCTGCGAGACGCTTCATAAAGAGGTCTGGAATCCAGGTTGCAGTGTTGAGGTCGTGGGCACGACGACGTTCGTCGCCGGTGTTTTTACGAAGCTCTATAAAGTCTTCTATGTCAGCATGCCAGTATTCAAGATATACAGCAGCGGCACCGCGGCGGCGGCCTGAACGGTTGATAGAGATAGTTACGTCGTTAGCGATTTTAAGGAATGGGATAACTCCCTGGCTTTCAACACCTGTTGCCTTTACGAGTGAGCCGGTAGCGCGGACTGGAGTCCAGTCAACACCAAGACCACCTGCGTATTTGAGCAACTGTGCACCGTTTGAATATTCTTTGAAGATTGAGTGGAGGTCGTCTGGGACAGTCGAAAGGAAGCACGATGAGAGCTGCGCAAGTTTAAGACCTGCGTGATAGAGGGTAGGAGATGATGGCGTGTAATACATAGACGACATAATCTCGTAGAACTCAACCGCCTGTGCGCTGCGTTCCTCCTGAGTCTTTTCTGCCAAGGCACAACCCATTGCGACACGCATCCAGAAAATCTGAGGAGTTTCTAGAAGTTTGCGGCTACCGTGCTCCTTAGAAAGGTAGTTTGATTGCAGAGTTTGAAGGCCGAGGTATTTGAAATCGTTATCGCGCTCAAGGATAAGAGCGTCAGACAAAGACTTAAGGTCGAACTCCATCATGCGAGGGTCGAACTGGCCGATCTCAACACCACGAGTAATCGCTTTTATAAATGAAGAGCGGTACTCTGCTTCAAAATTATTGAAATCAATATCGCCGAGCACTTCTCGGTACATAGTTTGGAGCAAAAGACGTGCAGCGATGTTTGAGTAGGCAGGGTCGCGCTCTATTAATGAGCGGGTAACCATGATAAGTACGTCTTGGATGTCTTTGGTCTTCATCCCTTCGTACATTTCCTGGCGAACTTTGGATACGATCGATTCTGCATCAAGAATAGATTCAAAGCCCTCGGCTGCTCGCATAAGGGTTGCACGTATTTTGCTGTCATCAAACTGCTCCTGGCGGCCGTCACGCTTTATAATAAGGAGAGAGTTTTCACTTATCTTCTCCGCAATTTCCTCTTTCTTCTCCTGGCGGACCTTGTCGTGTTCGTAGCGGTAAATTATGTAGTTTTTTGCAACAGAGAAATAGTTGCGGACCATAAGAGCTGTCTCTACAAGGTCCTGAATGTCTTCGACGCTTGGAATAAATGCGGTGTTTCCGTACTGAAGGTCGATACTCTCAGCAACAACGCGAGTTATGTCTTTTGCATCAGCTTCATGGCTGTCGCCCAAGGTTGCGGCAAAGGCTTTCTGTACTGCAATCGTTATATTTTCTGGATGAAAATCTACGATCTCTCCGTTGCGCTTCTTGATCTTTTGAGTGACTGCCATAAGGTGCTTTTTGAGTTAATAAAATTGCTGGGAGATACATTATACTCCCGCAATCTGTAAAAAACTGGTGTGCATAAGCAATCCGAGAACTTTTTTTGCAAAAAGCAACAGCTAAAACTCAACTTCGCTAAAGAAGTTGCAAAATCAAGACTTTTTGACCCTCATTTTTGCCCAAAAATGAACTTTTTCTCCCACCGGGGAAATTGATTTTTAAGATTAGAACTTCACTGGGACGATGAGTTCTTTTTGGCGTTCAGGATCGCCAGAAGGGTTGTCGTTGTGGAGTACCAAAGTACCAGTTGAGCCCGCTGGTTGCTTGGGGAAGGTAAGCGTTACCTTGAAAGGTACAAAGTCTTCTGTCATCCAATCGCCTTGTGCGTCTACGTGGCTTTGTGCGATTACGTTTCCGTTTGCGTCGCGGAGTTCTATTGGTGCGGACGCTTCAAAATACCACATACCTCGAGCTGTGCCGGAGACAACGAGTGGGGAAGAGACAGTCGCGTTTTTAAACGGAGCATCTACTGCGATTAGGTTATCGATAGTGGCGTAGGAAACCCCACCAGAGGTTGAGGATGCCGTACCCTGCTGAGCAGGGGAAGGCTTGGCTGGCTCAGGACGAGGTACAAGCACTAGCACCAAGAAACCAACAATAATAATTACCATTGGCACGGTTATTAAAAGCCACTGTTTTATAGTCATATCTTTAGATTTATCTTGAAATTAACTCCTGTATAAATGCTTCTGTATCCTGGGGACCGCGTACTGAACGGGTTTGCACCCCTGTCTCTATGACGACGGAATCATTGCCTCCTTCTTGCAAGGCGTCTCCCACGTAGACCATTTCCGCCAGTGGGATAGAGGTACGTTCCGCCAACGTTCTCAATCCATGTGCCTTAGTAATGCCTTTCTTGGTGATATCGATAGTAGTTTCTCCTCCCATACGTACTGAATACTTGGGAAGTTTTTCACTCAAAGTAGCGCACAAAAGGATACGTTGTTGATCGTGTTCTGCCCTCCATGCTTTCTTCGCTTCAAGGGGTGCCTGTTGCCCAAGTGCAGAGAAGGAAATTTGAGCGCCGCGGTTTTCTATTTGCTTACCCCATGTTTCAAGAGGTTGTGGGAAATCCGCTTCTTCGATTTCATTTATAAGTATTGTAGTAATCTCAGCGATTTCTTCTGGAGAAAAGACCATATTGTATTCTTCGTGCCACTGACCCTCTTTATAGACAAAACATTGTGCTGCGTTGTCAGGAAAAAGGTACATATGAGAAAAATCACTTCCGGTGGGGAAGGCAGAAAGAAATTGAGATTGAAACTGCGGCCAGCTTGCGCCAGACAGTACCGCAACAACAGGGAGCTGTAATAAAAGCTCTGCCATAGCAGAAGTCATGGGTTGCTTGCTCTCTGCAAGTGTCCCGTCGAGGTCAAATGCGATTGCTCGAGGGCTCATATTATTGAGGAAGGCGGCTTAAACTGTCTTTGAGTCGCGCCAATGTAGCTGCAATCTCTTCGGGGTTCATTACCTCACGCTCTTCTTTTCCATGAGCATCTTGGTCGCCTAAATGAGTATCTGGCATCAAATTGTAGTGCATATGAGCCACGCTTTTGCCTGTAGACTTACCTTCGCGCAGGAGAAATGAGACGCCGCCGTGCCCAAGCTCTCTGAGTATGTGCCAACCAAGCTTTTGAAGAAGTTGAGCGTCGAGTATCTCTGCGTCCATCATGTCATCTAT
>MEXB01000004.1 GCA_001773575.1 Candidatus Adlerbacteria bacterium RIFOXYC1_FULL_48_26
GAGTTTGCGTTCGGTATTGATTGGAACTAACGCAACATAAGACCCCTCGGTGAGGAGCTAAACCAGCTAAAGAAGCTGTATGTTGTGCGTTCCATGCACTTATCTTACCCACCGAGCAAAAATTCCGCAAGGCAGTGCGCGACCACTTCCCTTCTCTTCAATACTCAAATCTCCATATTCAATACTTCCACCAAATTGTTTTTCAAATTGTTCTAAGTTGTATGCAAATGCGAGCGGAGAATATCCTGCTGCGTAGCCATTTATAAGCACAAACAATGGGTTGTCGCTTAAAAGCTGTGGTAAAAGTTTTATCAATTCCAAAAAATCTTCTTCTATCTTCCACAACTCCCCTTCTGGACCATGACCGAACGCTGGCGGATCCATCACGACCGCATCGTATTTTGTTCCGCGTTTTATTTCACGTTTTACAAATGTAAGCACATCTTCGGTAATCCAACGCACAGGCGCGTCTTTTAAACCAGAAAGTTCTGCATTCTGTCTCGCCCACGCAACAGCGGTCTTACTTGCATCAACATGAGTAACCTGTGCGCCAGCTTTTGCTGCAGCAAGTGTTGCGCCACCTGTGTAACCAAATAAGTTGAGAACATTCGCAGAAAAACTCTCCGCGGAAGGGCGAGGTATATCTCCCTGGAGCGGAGATGTTTTTCGAAGAATGTCTGCCATCCATTCCCAATTAGAAAGTTGTTCTGGAAAAATCCCTGTGTGTTTGAAAGAAGTTGGTTTGATTAAAAACTTCAAACCACCAAATTCTATAGTCCACTCCTTCGGCAAATTATTTGTATGCCACACACCCTCCTTACCTTGTCGTTCAAAACGACCCTGCGCTTTCGCCCACTCCCCTTCTCCTAAATGTTTTTCCCACAACGCCTGTGGGTCTGGTCGCGCCAAAAGCACGTCACCATAACGCTCGAGTTTTTCCTCCCTGCCTGTATCAAGCAGTTCGTAATCTTTCGATACGTTGGTTGTTAGTGTTAGTCGTTCCATATTTCAACCCTATTGGTCGGGGTGCCCAGAATCGAACTGGGCCATCTTGCTCCCAAAGCAAGCGTACTACCGATATACGACACCCCGGTGTCTTTTAAAGCACAATATTCTCTAACAGCTCCACTGTAGCGCGATGTGACGAAAAATCCAAGTAAACGCACGCCAGATCGATCTGCCATTCTGTGTCACGTGAAACCCTATGGTCTAGCAGGTACGTCTGAATTGCCCTATTCATACGCTGGATCTTTCTTCTATGCATGTTTTCCTCCGGCCTTACCCCACTATCGGACTTGCCCCGCAATGTACCCATTTTGCGGGGTTCACGTGAAACGGTCTTCACCTCGATAAAATAGAGCCGACTCCCCCGTTTCATAACAATATCCAATTCCCCCCAAGGTTTAAGGTAGTTTCTCGTCAGTAAGGAATAACCTTGGTTTATTAGATATTCCATGGCTATATCCTCGCCAATATCCCCTATTTTGCGCTTTTCGGTCCTTTTCATAGGCTTGTTTCATGTGAACCGTAACCTTAGAAACGTTTAAAGGACGTGTCTTTTATGCACTTCTCCCCACCTTTATCCACAGATATGTGGATTTTATCTTTATTTGCAAGGGATTTTATTCCCCAACCCTAGCCGTCCTTAATTTTCCGTTATCTAAAGAAAACGTGAAGTTTTAAACTCTCTGTGCGGATAGGGAGAATCGAACTCCCGTCTCATCCTTGGCAAGGACGTGTTCTACCACTAAACCATATCCGCGAACACTGAAGACTATAGCATAAACTTTCTACTTTGTGCTCCCGCCAGGACTCGAACCTGGAACAGCTGGTTCGAAGCCAGCCGTGATATCCATTTCACCACGAGAGCATTATACGGGCGTGATAGAATTGTGCCATGCAGCTCCTCCAAAACCAAATCCCTAAGGAGGTTTCACGAATAACAGAGACTTTGGCTAAGGCCGGTTTTGAGGCCTGGATAGTGGGTGGATGTGTGCGAGACGTGCTTTTAGGCCGTAAACCCAAGGACTGGGATATCACCACCAATGCTAATCCACAGCAAATACAGGATTTATTTGAAAACACGTTTTATACCAACGAATTCGGTACTGTCGGGATCGTAAACGAAGGGGTAGAGGATGAAACACTCAAAATTGTTGAAGCAACCCCATACAGACTGGAAGGGAAGTATAGCGACGCTCGTCGCCCCGACAGCGTAGAGTTTGGGCAAAATATTGAGGAGGACCTGAAGCGACGTGACTTTAGCGTGAACGCTTTGGCCTATAACCCTGTTTCACAACAGCTTCTTGACCTTTACGGAGGCATAAAAGACACCTCGGCCGGCATTATACGGGCAGTAGGGGAGCCTGAAGAACGATTTGGGGAAGATGCCCTCCGTATCATGCGTGCTATACGTATTTCGGCAGAACTTGGCTTCTCTATTGAGGAAAATACCAAACAGGCCATGAAACACTGTGCTGGCCAGCTCTCTAAGATCTCAAAAGAGCGTATTCGTGATGAATTTATACGAATTATCAACTCTTCGAAGCCTAAAGATGCTCTTTTTTTGGCTCATAATATAGGTATTTTGAAATATATTGCTCCAGAACTAGAGGATGGGATAGGCATAGAGCAGAATCAGGCGCATAGCTTTGATGTATTCGAGCACAATGTTCGGGCTATTCAGCATGCTGCTGATAAGAATTGGAGTTTCACTGTACGTCTAGCAGCCCTGTTTCACGACATAGGCAAGCCAGCTAGCCGCCGTTGGTCTAACGAAAAGCACGACTGGACGTTTCATGGCCACGAAGTTATAGGCGCCAAAATGACCAAAAAGGCTCTTGAGAGCCTAAAGTTTACACGTGAAACAGTTGATACGGTTCAAAACCTTGTTCGTTGGCACATGTTCTTCTCAGACCCCGATAAAATCACTTTATCTGCCGTCAGACGCATCATAACCAACGTAGGTAGGGATCACATCGAAGAGCTCGTAGAACTCCGTATATGCGACCGTATAGGCACTGGTAGGCCTAAAGAACAACCATTTCGTCTGCGTAAATACCAGGCAATGATCGAAGAAGCACTTCATGACCCTATTTCAGTAGGGATGTTGGCTGTGGATGGCAAAGAGATAATGAAAATAACTAATGAAAAGCCAGGTCCACGCATTGGATGGCTATTACACGCCCTACTTGAAGGGGTTTTAGATGATCCAAAGCGCAATACAAAAGAGTATCTTACGGAAAAAACCCTTGAATTTGCTCAACTTTCTGACAAAGACCTTAAAAAGATAGGGGAGGCGGGTGTGGAGAAGCGCGATGAACTTGAAGGGGAGAGTCTCAAGGAAATTCAGCGAAAATACTTTGTCTCATAAGGGTTATCCCCAGTTTGTCTTTTACATGTCCTTTACGTTGTCCTTTATGACGCGTACAGTATCGGTAGTGCTTAACAATAATAATTTGTAGCTTTGCCCTGGGCTGTAAATAAATTGTTTTGCGAAAAGTTCTTTCTGAAGCGTGTTGCAACGCACATAGATTGTTGCTCATTGTTGGCCCAACTTCTAAATGTTGAGCTCGGTACGTATATCTACACTCTTAGATAATATATTTGTAGAAAAAAGGTATTACGTCTCTGTTCACAGGTTCTTGTTCTTTTAAGTTGACCCAAAAATGAGGTAATCCAAGCCTCAACCTACATATTTCTCCTAAAGGTTGGGGCTTTTGTGTACCCTAGCCCCGCGATGCCTTCATTTTGCGGGGTTACTTGATAGATTCCACAAAACCTCGAAAAAACCTCTGTACCCAGTAGAAATCTCTTTATTTTTGAACACAAAAGAAACAGCCGGGGTTCCAAACATGGAGAAGACTAAGCAGCCATCATATATAGTAGTATCCACTCCCGAATACCCCTGCTGGAGTATCCTAAATTCGAAAAAAGGCCTCTGTTGAGCCATTATTTTAAGATAATTTTGATTGCCGGAAGTGCTTATATAGCGAATTTTAATGCGTTTTTTAGTCCTAATTTGCTCATATCTGTTCATTTCCAAGCCTAAAAGTTCTACATATCTATCTCCACTACCATTCAAGATATCTATAGAGCTATCTTCTGGCATTGCTTCAAGTAGAGCGAACTCGTTATTAGTGAAGGCAGCGTCACCTTGGAAGGTTTCGAAGCTCTGTTCTTGTTTTGCAGTAAATTGCTCTCTGAGCTGTTTCACAACAGTTTGAGCGGCCAACTTTTTTTCATCAACCAATGCCAAAATCCTGTCGGGGGAGCCGGCACTAAATTTCTTCCGGCCACTTTGGACCACGTGCTTGGCTAGCCCCAACTCCTCCAACCGATCCAAAGCCTGGTAGACAAACTGACCGTGCAGCCCGGTAGCCCGAATGAGGTTGGAAGTACCAGTATCTTGGCGGGGCAAAAGGGCTAGATACACCCGAGCTTCCTTATCTGAGAGCCCTAATTGCTCTAAATTCTTAAGCAAGTCCTTATTTGGAACATTATCAAGCTTTTTTGACATCTTTATTAAAACTCTATCATTCTAAACACTTTAGTGTCAATTTATTATCATCAATATTTATTGATATTGAAATTTTGTGCAGTAAAAAAAGAAAAGTGCCCCTAGTTGGGGCACTTCTTAATCTGAGGACAGGCTTCGATGACTTCTCGGCCTGAAAATGTGGTCATCTTGCCGCCGTCGAAGCCTCCTTTTTCCTTGAAAAGCTTGGCTGCACAGGCGGGGAGAACTTCCTGCACCTCTCGCAGTGTCTTTTCAGCCCGCGCACCAGAATAGATGGCGGACGACCTGCTACCAGACACCCGAGGCTCGTGCACCCCGAGGGTCGCCTTCGGGTCAACACAGAGGTTGGCGCCGGAGGCGAGTTTGAGGATGCAGGAGCTCAGGCAGGTGCCGCGTATTTCTACGGGCAGGTTATTGGCCGCCGCATACCGAGCATTCCGGATATAGGCGGATGTGAAACCGCCAGGGTCCCTTTCCTTGCTCACGGCGCTGGCCGTATTGGGGTTGGTGAAGCTAGAAGCCCTAGGATCAACCTCCGCTGTAGGCGGCGGCTTACTGGGCGGGCTGGTTTTCGGCTCGGGAGTACACCCGGCCAAGATCAGAATCGCCAAGATTCCCAACAGAATTCGCACGTAGTCCTCCTTTTATGTTCAACTTTCGCCACTGTACACGCACGCACACCCTCGCACAATACGTTGTGGGCTATAGATCTAGGTCTAAAAGCACAGGGCAGTGGTCAGAACCCATGACCTCAGGGAGGATTTCGGCCTTCTTTATATGTTTGCCAAGCTTTTTTGAAACAAACCAGTAGTCTATACGCCATCCGACGTTGCGAGCGCGGGAATTGGCGAAGTGACTCCACCAACTATAGGCCTTTTCAGTATCGGGGTAGAGGTGGCGGAAGGTGTCTACGAAACCAGCCTCTATTACATTATCTATTCCTTCGCGCTCTTCGTCAGTAAACCCATGTTTCCCAACGTTTTGTTTAGGGTTAGTAAGGTCAATCTCTTTATGCGCCACGTTAAGGTCGCCACAAAACGCGACCGGCTTTGTTTCCTCAAGCCGCTTCATATATTCGAGAAACGCTGGGTCCCATTGCTTGTGACGTAGGGAGAGGCGGCTAAGATCTTCTTTAGAATTGGGTGTATACACTGTTACTACATACAGTTTAGGGAATTCTACGGCTATAACGCGACCTTCTTTCGTTGGGTCGCCATAGCCATCGTTCACAAGTTTATATTTCTTAGCAATATCCTCAGGAAACCCAAGAAGTACCGCCAGCGGTTTGGTTTTTGTAAAAATAGCCGTGCCGCTATAACCTTTTTTCTCTGCTGAGTTCCAATATTCTTCGTACTCAGGTAAATCCACTTCGCTTTGATGTTGTTGGGCCTTAGTTTCCTGCAAACACAGAACATCTGGTTTGTGCTCTTCTACAAACGGCACAAATAGATTTTTATTATGAACTGCGCGGATTCCGTTTACGTTCCAGGAAATAAGCTTCATATGCCCATTGTACCCGCATGGGCTTGCGCCTCCAAAACATGCTGTAGACTTAATGAAGTTGAACCGTTATAACGTGCTGGGAGGTTGTCATGGGTAGATCATCTACTTTACCTGGCTGGCTCAGCCTAGGAGTCGTTGCGGGTGTTTTTGTCGCAGCAGGGGTCTATATTCCTGAAGTCGCTTCAGGGTTGGGCAACGTGCTGGCAGAACTGATCGGGTCTGTCGTAGGACCGATGGTCATCGGCTTGAGCCGAATTCAGATCTCTCTTTAATGTAAGAATCACAATTATTTGTCTAAGCCCCTCCTTCACAGGTCGGGCTTTTTCTTTTTCACAACTTTGACAAGTTTTTTTATTCTTGTAGAACTATCTCAGTTTCACAGTTCTGGGAGGCAATCGTATGTTTAGGAACAAGGTACTTTCACTCTTCGTGGCTCTTCTGGTCGGCGTTATGGCCGGAGTAGTAATAGCGGGCGCACTTATCAAAGGCGGAAGGTCGGCGGACCTCCGACAAAATCCCGCACCAACGCTCACGCTGGACAAGCGTCTCCGTGAAATCGCCGACACACGTAGAGAGGCGATGCAGAGATGTAACAAAGACGATGTCTGCGCCGAGCGCGTCCGCGCTATGGCGACGATCGCTTTTTTGGGCCACTGCCTGGAGCTTCAGGGAAGGGGCAGCGACGCCCATCGAAGGCCCGCCTGCAACATGGTCACCGAAAGCGCGCTCGAAGAAATGCGTCAGAGGTCGAGATGAAGTATTATCGCGCACCTCTTCCTACGCCGTGGGAAATTAGTCCCGTTACGGTGGGCGACGTCGGCAAGTTCTACATCCAACGGCTCGTCGCCAGCACAACCGAAGTCACGGGTGTGAAGGCGAAATACCTGCTGAAAGACGGGACGGTGGCAAACACTGTCATCGTCGACGGCGCCCCTGTCGGCCACTTCGACACAAGGGAGGAGGCTGAAGCGCTGTTGAACGGAACAAATGCGGCCGCATGAGAAATCATGTGGCCGTTTTCTTTTGCTACAATTTATATATGAGAGTTGTATCTCTACTTTTTATACTAGACGGCGATAAAGTTTTACTCGCTAAAAAGAAGACTCGCTTTGGTGTTGGATATTGGAATGGATACGGTGGTGGGGTAGAGGAGGGGGAAACTATTGAAGAGAGTGCGTGCCGCGAGCTATTTGAAGAATGCGGGCTCACTGTTGTTCCACAAGATCTAACAAAAGTTGCACGCATCAAATTCCATTTTGAAGAAAAACCAGAATACGATCACGATGTTCATGTGTTCGTATCACATAAATTTTCTGGCACACCTCAAGAGACAAGAGAGATGGGGGAGCCTCATTGGCATACTCTCAATGAACTTCCCCTGGAAGACATGTGGCCGTCCGACCCGTACTGGGTTCCGCTTGTTCTCCAACAAGGAAAAAAGATCGAGGCAAAATGTCTTTTCACTGGCTCAGAGAAACCATTCCCGATAGGAAAATTTGAGTATAGAGGAATGGAGTTCTAATTTGACTTTGCAGGCTAGAAACAGTTCTATATAGAAGGACTATTAAGAGGAGGGGGCTGTGCAGAGTGAAAGCCAAAAACTCATTCGAGAAATTCGGCGAGTCTCTGATGCACGGATTGCTCGATGCGAAATCGCCCACCTACTTGATTCGGTGGATGGGAGATTTATCGCAGTCGTGGATTCTCGATTCTTCAAACAAGTTGCGGCTATGCTGACGAAGGAAATGATCGAGTACGGCGGTAGATACGAAGACGTATCTGAAGACGATCTTTCTGCGGAAGAAGTAGTGCAGAGGCGACATGCCGAACTGCGAATGTCACTGTTGGAAGACATCTACTGCTTCGAACTCGATGCAGCCGTCGTCGGCAAGGTGACCCAGGAAGAATGGTTGCGCATGAGAACTGACTCCAAGATCGTCCGAGGCTGGCAGGTCTGGATTTGTCACGAAAAGAAACGATCGAGGAAGACCTCTAAGACCACAAAGGCCGAACCGATCGGCGTACATTAAAAACTCCCCTCTTGGGAGTTTTCTTTTTACTTTCTGCGCTGGCCGTGAAATTTTTTGTGCACCTCGTGGAGGTGTTTGTCGGTAACGTGGGTGTACACCTGCGTAGTAGTTATGTTTGCGTGGCCAAGCAATGCTTGTACGGAACGAAGGTCGGCACCGTTTCCAAGTAAGTCAGTTGCAAAGGAGTGGCGGATAACGTGCGGCGTAACTTTGCGCGTAATGCCAGCCTTAGTCGCATATTTTTTTACAAGACGCTCAATGGAGCGGGGAGTGAGGCGTAGATCTTTTGCGTTCTTGGAATTTTTCCCCATTTGTATAAACAACGCATCATCTATATCGCCGCGCTTATCTAAATATTCTTTAAGGGTTTTTTTAGCAGCGGGGGAGAGGAACACAACACGAACCTTCTCTCCTTTACCTCGGACAGAAAATTCATCACGGCTTAAATCTAAATCTCTATTGAGTGAACACAGTTCCGAAACGCGGAGGCCGGTTGAAAAAAATAATTCTAAAATCGCCCTATCGCGAAGATCAGACACGTTGCTACCTTTTGGCCCACCCATCAAACGTTCGAGCTCTTGCGCGGTAATGAGATCAAGATCTCGCGCACCAACTTTTGCCAGCTCAATACGTTCTGGGTTTAGAGATTCAATCTCGCGTTTTCGCAAAAACTTTAAGAACGCACGCAGCGAGATCATGTAGTAGTTCTGGGTCTTATGTTTCATCGTGCCAGAAACACCAGCCTGTCTATTTAAATGAAGGCGGAATTCACGCACAGACTGCTCCGTGAGTTTAGAAGGGGAGGTGATTTTGCTAAACGCCAAGAACCGTGTGAGATATCGGTCGTAATTTTCGACCGTTTTAATGCTGCGACCCTTCTCTATCTCCAAATACTCTAAAAACTGAGTCTTGAGGGATGATAAAGTCTCTGCCATAGGCCCATTTTACCCTAAAATTGTGCGACGCTTGGGTACTTGACAAACCCCTTAGAGTGGTCTATACTTATCTGTAAGCTTGTTAACCAAGTGATTCGAAGGAAAGGGTTCCCCTTGAAAACGATTCTGAATTTGATCTTTGAAGTTCGGCGCTTGTTCACGACGGTGAAGGTGACCCACCATCCCGTCGGCAAGGTTCATCCGGCCCTGCTCGCCAGGACGGAAATGGAACAGCTGGCTCATAAGCCCGCCGCCTAAACGTTCTTGCTGGGCCTTCTTCTCCCAGCAGCCTCCCAGGCGGATTTGGTTCCCCCCAGTCCGTCTGGTCTCTCGCGGGACCTATCCCCGCACTCCCCGGCAGCTCAAACTGCCGGGGATCTTTTTTTCTAGAATACCCCTTGCGGAACGCTAAAGGCTGTGCTAGTATATGGGCACATGCTTACACGCACGAAAAAACTGAAAGTCGTCAAAGATGCTGCCATCCACGATAAGGACACTGGTTCTCCAGAGGTCCAGATCGCCCTTTTGAGCAAAAGCATCGAGGAACTTACCTCACACTTGAAGAAACATTTGAAAGACAAGCACTCACGTCGCGGTCTTTTGCAGATGGTGGCTGATCGCCGCACTCATTTGAAGTATCTAGAGTCAAACGACAAGAAGCGCTACGGTGCTATCGTCAAAAAACTCGGTCTCAAGAAGTAATCGGTTGCCAAGCGCACCGATTCTTCATTTTTGTTCGTATACTATACTGGGGTAGGTTCGCATTTTTAATTTAGTTCGCATTAGTTCTCATTTATATGGCAATCATCAAACATAAGGGCCAGCGCGTCGGCATTTTTATAGACACGCAAAATCTCTACCACAGCGCAAAAAACCTTTATAAATCAAAGGTTAACTTCGGCAACGTTGTTAAAGAAGCCTTGGCGGGTCGCCAGCTTATCCGTGCAGTGGCATACGTTATCCGTACAGAGTCTGAAGAAGAAAAAGGCTTTTTCGACGCATTGAACAAACTCGGCATCGAAACTCGCGTTAAAGATATTCGCGTATTTGCAGGCGGTGCTAAAAAAGCAGACTGGGACATCGGTCTTGTTATCGACGTAATCGCGATGGCTCAAAAGCTCGACACTATTATCCTCGCGACAGGCGACGGAGACATGGTGCCGCTTGTTGAATATGTACGCTACACATATGGCTGCCAGGTTGAAGTTATCGCCTTTGGTAAATCTGCCGCAGGCATACTTCGCGATTCCGCAGATGAATTTATCGACATGGGTGAAAATCCTCGCAACTATCTCATCAACTACCGTGGCGGGGGAGGCAAAGGCTTCTCCATCCCAGGTTTTGGCCACCAAACCAAACCTTCGGAAGACGAAGGCGTCGATGTAGGTCAAGAAATCTACGACGACAGCGACCCGGACGAAGATAAATAAGCACAAAACACCGACTAGAAATAGTCGGTGTTTTGCATTACAGTGTCTATATATAAGTAAGCGCGAAGGGCACGGATACGTAGGCCTTCTCTATATAGAAAGGAGACCTAACATTCGTGAACTTCGCATATATAAGGTATGCAATCAAAGAAGTTCGAAACACAGATAGGCGGCAAAACATTGTCTGCCGAGTTTACTGACCTAGCAGAAAACGCGAATGGTTCGGTCATTGTCCGTTATGGCAACACAGCGTTGCTCGCAACAGCTGTTATCTCATCACGCACACGCGATGACATCGACTATTTCCCATTAAGCGTTGAGTTCGAGGAACGCTACTACGCAGCAGGTTCTATCGGCGGCTCTCGCTTTGTTCGCCGCGAAGGCCGCCCATCTGAGGCAGCAATCCTTTCTGGCCGTGTTGTTGACCGAACCATTCGTCCTCTTTTCCCTCAACACCTCCGCAACGAAGTGCAGGTGATTATCACTATGTTGGCTCTCGATGAAGAAGACCCAGCAGCTGTGGCAGTAAATGCTGCATCACTTGCCCTCGCAACTTCTGACATCCCATGGGGCGGCCCAGTAGCCGCAGTTCGTATCGGCAAAAAGAGCGACGGAGATTTTATCGTCAACCCTACATATATAGAACGCCAAAGCCCTGAAACTGTTTTGGATATTTTGGCCTGCGGTAAGGGCGGCACCATAAACATGATCGAGGTTGGCGCACAGCAAGTTACTGAAGATGATATTGCCGCGGGGTTTGTACGCGCATCTGCTGAACACGACAAGATCGTGGAGTGGCAAAACAAGATTGTTGCAGAAATAGGGAAGCAGAAGCGCGACGCTGCAAAACCGGAAATTCCAGCTGCTTTGAGCGAACTCTTTGAAACTGAATTTAAACAAAAACTAAGCGAGGCAGTGTTCTGCGGCGTGCCTAGCAAAGACGCTATTCACGAAGTACAGGATGCGTGGATGGCCAAAGTTAAACTTTTGGCTGCGCAGAACCTTTCCAGCGGTTCTGGTGAACCGGGAGAAGCTTCTACTTCGCCGTCACAAATAAATATTGGACAAGCAAAGCGTTTTCTTGAAGATAAAGTGGATGAAGAAATTCACCGCGGCGCCGTAGAAGAAAACAAGCGTGCGGATAATCGCAAGTTTGACGAAGTGCGCCCTCTGTTTGCAAAAGCAGGTGGCGTTTCTGACATCTTGCACGGCTCAGGTATTTTCTATCGCGGAGGCACTCACGTATTTTCAGCGCTCACACTCGGTGGCCCTGGTGACTCACAAGTTATTGATTCAATGGAAGAACATGATGTTAAAAAACGCTTCATGCACCACTACAACTTTCCTCCATACTCTGCCGGAGAAACTGGACGTGTTGGTGGATTGAACCGCCGCATGATTGGCCACGGAGCACTCGCAGAAAAAGCACTCGAAGCAGTGATCCCATCTGTTGAACAATTCCCATACACAATTCGTGTCGTCTCTGAATGTCTTGCAAGTAACGGTTCTACATCGATGGGTTCTGTCTGCGCATCAACGCTCGCACTTATGGATGGAGGTGTTCCGTTGAAAGCTCCCGTTGCCGGCATCGCGATGGGTCTCATGCTTTCAATGAACGGCGATGGTCGTTACAAAGTTCTCACAGACATCCAAGGACCTGAAGACGAATTCGGCGACATGGACTTTAAAGTCGCAGGTACACGCGCTGGAGTTACTGCAATCCAGATGGACATCAAACTCGATGGAGTACCTGTACCTATTTTGGTTGAAGCACTCGCAGGAGCAAAAGTAGCACGCCTACATATCCTCGATGTTATCGAAAAAGAAATTTCTACACCACGCGCAACCATCAACTCTCGAGCTCCAGAAATAATCACGATGAATGTTCACCCTGACCAAATTGGTTTGGTTATCGGTGGGGGAGGAAAGACCATCAACGGCATCAAGGACACAACAAAGGTTAGCGATATCACTATCGAAGATGATGGTTCTATTTTCATCACTGGCAAAAACGGCACAGCGCAGATGGCAAAGACTATGATCGAAGCGCTCGTAAAAGAATACAAAGCAGGCGAGATGTATGAAGGTGAGGTAACACGCATGATGGACTTCGGCGCCTTCGTACGCATCGGTCCAGGAAAAGATGCGGAAGGTCTCGTACACGTTTCTGAAGTTGCACCATTCCGTATCGACACAATTGCTGGCGCACTTTCTGTTGGAGATAAAGTGCGGGTTATGATTAAGGAGATAGACGAGAAAGGCCGTCTGAACCTGTCCATAAAAGCTGCTGACCCTGACTTCGCAGCGCGCAAAGGTCTAACACCGTCTACCCAACCAAATGGCCCAAGATCCTCAGGACCAAAATTCTAAAAATAGTTTAGACCTCAATAATATTCTGCTTCCAAAAAAGGACGCTCCTTCTGTCGACTCAGCACAGCGTGTTGATGCAGGAACTCTCATGCAGCAGGAACAAGCGGCGACTCTTCAGCCTCCGGTTTCTTCCAGTGATTCTGTTTCACGCCCTCCTGTAACCCACTCCCCGCAGGAAGGCATCGCTCCTCTGCAGACGTTTCAGGGTGATATCGCGAGTGCGATTGGGAATAAAGGCGTGTCCGTAGTCTCAATAGCCGCAGCAGAAGCTAATCGGCGCGGAACATTGCCTGTTTCACAGGACGCTCAAATAACAAACACACCAGCGCCTCATACGCTTCGTAACATCGTCTTCGCAGTTATCGGTTTGCTATTTGTAGCTGGCGCTGTCGGCGCTCTTACCTACATTGTAATGCTGAACGCACCGCTTCCGCAACAGCAAGCTGGTGTTGCACCATTCATTGCAATCGACAGCACCAACACAGTTTCTGTGGAACAAACCGTCAAAGCTCCGGGTCTTATGCAACGTCTCGTTTCAGCAAAAAATTCTGTTTCAATTTCATTGGGATTAGTCGCCCAGCTGTACGTAGAACAGAGCGGCACCAGCACTGAAGCGCAGCCAACATATATGAGCGCTCAGACACTGCTCTCTACCCTCGCGTCAGGAGCGCCGGAAACTTTGGTGCGCGACGTTTCACCAATCTATCTTCTTGGGGTGCACTCGTTCGGAGTCAATCAACCCTTCCTGATTTTGAAAGTTGATTCATACGCGCAAGGATATGCCGGAATGCTTACGTGGGAAAAAACAATGAAGAAAGATCTTGCGCCACTCTTCACCTACGTACCTGCTCCAAAGATCGGAATGCCGAAGCAGAACCCGGCTGCGGAGCCGAAGATCGACGCAGAGGGTTCTGCGCAGGCTCTCACGTCAGCATCCTCAACTGCCACTTCGACTCCGATCGTAGCTACCTCTACTCCGGAAGTACCCCCTCTTCAAACTGGTTTCACGGATGCCATAGTACAAAATCATGACGCGCGAGTTACGACAGACAAATATGGAACTATAGATTTCTTGTGGACCTTCCTCGACCGACAGACTCTGGTTATCACAACAAACCCTGACACCTTGCGTGAAATTATTACCCGCCTTAAGCAGGCACCCATCCTCTATAAGTCAACTTCTCAATAACCTGGAGTTTGGTATTATGCTCAGTATATGAATATCGAAAACGTTTCACATTTTAAACAAAAGTTAGAAGACGAGTTGCTCGAGGTTGAAGACCGTTTGAAAGCAGCCGGCATGCAGAACGAAGCAGGTGAGTGGGAAGTGCGTGATACTGACATCGACGAAACAGCGACTGAGCCTGATGAACTTGCTGACCGCATGGAAGAGTATGGAGAAAAGAAAGCCGAAGTTGGCGAGATAGAAATTCACTGGCGCAACATTGAACGCGCGATTGAAAAAATCGAACTTGGTACATACGGCGCATGCGAGGTGTGCGGCGAAACAATCGAAGAAAATCGTCTTGAAATAAATCCATCTGCGCGCACCTGCCAAACACACATGGACGACGAAGCGACTCTGCCTGCGTAATATAAATTTTATTTTTTCAATACCTCGGGACTAAGTTTCCCGAGGTATTTGTTTTTATACACTAGGTGCATGCAATATGCGCGCGTATACGGAGCCCAAACTTCGCTCCTAACTCCACATATTGTTTCGGTGGAAACTGATCTCTCTAGAGGACTACACTCATTCACTATCGTCGGTCTTCCAGACAAAGCTGTAGAGGAAAGTCGCGACAGGGTAGCGGCGGCTATTAAACATTCTGGTTTTGATTCTCCCAAAAGCAGAAACCAGAGAATCGTAATTTCACTCGCGCCAGCAGACCTACGTAAAGAAGGGCCAATGTTTGACCTCGCCATCGCGCTTTCATATCTACTTGCCGCTGATGATATTCGTTTCGATCCAGAACATTATTTGTTTGTTGGAGAACTTTCTCTTGATGGGAACCTTCAGCCGGTGCGAGGGATTTTGCCGCTTGTCGCCGAAGCAAAGCGGAAGGGGAAGCGCGCCATATTTGTTCCAAAGAAAAACGAGAGGGAAGCGGCACTTGTAAGTGGGATCGAAGTGTACGGGGCAAATACGTTAGGAGAAGTTGTTGACCATGTAAACGAGAAATCCCGACGCTCCGGAGGAGGTCGGGATCCCGACCAAAGCGTCGGGAAAAGGCTCGAACCGACTCCACCCACAAAATTAGAGCCTTCCCTCCAAGAATCACAATTCGCGTTCGAAGATATCCGCGGGCAGGAGAGCGCAAAGCGCGCAGCCATCATTGCTGCAGCGGGCGGACACAACCTAGGGCTTAGTGGGCCACCCGGCACAGGCAAAACAATGTTGGCACGAGCTCTTGCCTCAGTCCTTCCTCCACTGTCGTTTGATGAAGTGCTTGAAGTAAATAGTATTCATTCCGTTGCGGGCGTATTACATGAAAAACTTTTAACCGTGCCTCCGTTCCGGGCACCCCATCACACAGCAAGCTATGTTTCTATCGTAGGAGGAGGCAGTAATGTACGCCCAGGCGAGGTAACACTCGCGCATCGTGGCGTTTTATTTTTGGATGAATTTCCAGAATTTGATAGGCGGCTTATTGAAGCTCTACGTCAACCACTCGAAGATAGGGTTATTGCTGTTGCACGTGCAAAAGGCACAGCAGTATTTCCAGCACGTTTCACCTTAGTCGCGGCAATGAACCCCTGCCCATGCGGCAACTATGGCCACCCGGACGTTGCCTGCACCTGTAGCCCTATGTCGCTTGAACGGTATAGAAGAAAAATTTCAGGACCTATAGCGGACCGCATAGATCTTTGGATTGTTATGGGGCCAGTAGATTTACCAGAACTTGGAAAAAAATCTGTGCGGGGCACAGAGACAGAAGCGGCGCGGACACAAGTGCTCGACGCCCGCGCAATGCAGCATGCACGCTATGGCACAGCGAAAACAAATAGTGATCTTTCGCCGCGCGAGTTAGAAAATTTTGTTCCGCTTACCGCAGGCGCCAGGGCAACATTAGAAAAAGCGGGGCAGAGGCTTTCGCTCTCTCCCCGCGCATTTCACCGTGTTATAAAAGTCGCTCGCACTATTGCAGACCTCGATGGTTCCCCCGACATTAACGAATCACACATCCTCGAAGCTCTGCAGTATCGACAACGGAAAACCTAGACTAATACCCTACGCCAACCTTAAGGCTTGCGAATGGGTTTGTAGCACCGCGGACTTCGAAGTGGAGGTGGAAGCCGGTAGATTGACCAGTGGAGCCGACTTTGCCGATAACTTCACCCTGGTCAACTTGGGCACCAGGCGAGGTGAGCACTTTGCTCATGTGAGCATAGAGAGTTTGAGTTCCGTTTGGATGCTGGATAACTACGTAGCTTCCGTAACCGCCGTTCCATGCACCATTGCCGTTTGCGACGATGACAGTACCGCCCGCAGCTGCATAAATTGATGTTCCTTTTGGAGCACCAACATCAACGCCGTTCCAACCGTGCAGTTTCTGTGTAATGACACCGCCTGCAACTGGCCATACGTAATATCCAGAGATAGATGGGCCAGAACCACCTAGATATGGTTCTTTTGTTTTACCGCTCGCAATATTTTTTATCTTAGTGGTGTTTGAATTTGATTTTGCAGGAGCTGGGGTCGAGAGCACGCCGTTTGGAATCAACAATACGTCACCAACAGTAAGAGCCTGTCCGTCAGCCAAATCGTTGTAGACCGCAATACCATGTGCGTCAGAGCTGTATTTCTTTGCCAACGACGACATGGTTTCTCCCTTAACAACTGTGTGTTGAATACCGGTGATAGGCAAAATGATAAGGGTCTGGCCTGGGCGTATCACGCCATTCTTAATATCGTTTGCTCCGATAATGGTGTTTATTGAAACCTCGAACATATCGGCAATACCTGAAAGAGTGTCGCCTGGACGTACGGTGTAGACACTGATCTGCTGGTTTGTTGGCAAACTTTCAATGTCAGCTGCTGTTCCAGAAGGCCCTTCCTGGGCGATAAGTGCTGAGCCATTAACTACAGTGATACCACCTCCACCAACCGAAGGGCTTGGGTCGAGGTTAACCGCTGGAGAAAGGAGGGTCATGCGCTGAGAATTGGAAGCTCCACCTGCCGCAACGCTTGTGGCAGCTGAACTATTCAAAAGGGAAGAAAAAATACTAGCGGAGGCTAGTATGGGCATACAAAACACAAAAGAGGCTGTGCTTAGGGTGAGCACGACCATAACGAACTTTTTAGCCTTCAAAGAAGGGGTTGTGGTGGGTTGCTTTAAGATAAGCCTATTGGGTCCTCGCCCTGCAGTTTCAGCAATTAAATGGCTTCGTTAAGCCACTTCATCTATCATTCATCAAGTACTATCTAACTATATAAAAGGAGGGGGGAGGGTCAACTTGACGATTTGGTATCTGTGGACAATGGTTGGGCTGGGCCGGAAATATCCTACCCCGTAAGGGTATATTTAGATGAAGATACCCTATTTACAGCTGAGCAAAGCTGTATCGTAGTATTAAAGTTAGGGGAATTGTGGGTCTCGGGGTACTTTATAGAGATGTCTGTTCACGAAGGTCTTAATGATG
This sequence comes from Candidatus Adlerbacteria bacterium RIFOXYC1_FULL_48_26, assembly GCA_001773575.1. GTDB lineage: Bacteria > Patescibacteriota > Minisyncoccia > Phycocordibacterales > SBAW01 > GWA1-54-10. The sequence goes on from MEXB01000004.1 coordinate 17,432, forward strand.
CTCAAAAGGAGGCTGTTACCTCAACCAATGGTCCAATACTGGTCATTGCGGGTGCTGGAGCTGGGAAAACACGGGTTATCGCTCATCGAATTTTAGAAATAGTGAACAAAGGTACGCCACCAGAGCAAATTTTAGCTATCACGTTTACCAACAAAGCTGCCTCAGAGATGCGCGAACGCGTTTTGGGTCTTGTTGGAGATGCCGGGGTGCCGTTTGTTTCTACATTCCACTCCCTTGGCCTACAGATCATTAAAGAGAATGCCAAGTTGCTTGGGTATAAACGCACGCCTGTTATTTATGACAGAGGCGACTCCCTCCGAGAGATAAAAGCTGCTCTTAAGCAGATTGGTACTGAGGAGATTGAGCCTCGCTCGGCCCTAGGCACCATCTCAAAACAAAAAGGGCAGGGGGTTACAACTGACACTTTTACCCAAAGTGCTGCAACGCCGCGTGACAGGCTTGTTGCGCAAGTATGGGTGATATACGAACAGGCACTTAGAAAAGACGGGGCTGTTGATTTCGACGACCTACTCCTCCGCTCAATGTTGCTACTGCGCACAAACGAAGAGGTTCGCAAGCGATATCAAACTCGTTGGCGTTTTGTGCATATAGATGAGTACCAGGACACCAACTCAGTTCAAGCTGAGATGGCTGAGATGTTGATTGGGCCCGAACGTAATATTTGCGCGGTGGGGGACATAGACCAAACTATTTATGGATGGCGCGGCGCTGAGATTGCAAACATGCTTATGTTTGAAAAAAAGTTTCCTGGTGCAAAAATAATTTTGCTTGAAGAAAACTATCGTTCGACGAAGACGATTCTCGCTGCAGCAAACGAAGTTATTGCAAAAAATGTGTACCGACGCGAGAAAAATCTCTACACAAAAAATATTGATGGGGAACCACTCGGTATCTACCAAGCCTTCGATGAAACAGACGAGGCTGGTTTTATTGCACGAAAAGTAAAAGAAGGGATTATGGAAGGCAGGAAGCCAAAAGACTTCTGCGTACTTTACCGTGCAAACTTCCAATCACGCGCCATCGAAGAACAGCTGCTCGCTGCTGATATTCCATACCAAGTGTTGGGAACACGCTTCTTTGAACGCAAAGAGGTTAAAGACGTTTTGTCGTTTATAAAAACCGCGCTGTTTGAAACACCCGCAGACCTTGCCCGCATTGCAAACGTTCCACCGCGAGGCATAGGGAAGGTAACCCTGCTCAAACTTCTCAGTGGTAAAGAACAGGAACTTACAGGTGCCGTGCGTGAAAAAATTCATTCACTTCATTTGCTTATACAAAAAATAAAAATGGGTGCAGAAGAATTAAAACCATCTGAACTTGTACGCTTTGTCATAACAGAGTCTGGTCTTGAGCGAATGATGCGAGAAGATAAACTTGAAGGGCCAGAGAGACTCGAGAACCTTCGTGAACTGGTTTCACTCGCAAGCCGCTACGACCACGTAGCAGTTCCTGGTGAAGGGCTCCAGCAGTTTCTTGAAAACGCAGCACTCCAAAGTGACCAAGATGAACTTAAACAAGATTCAAACGCAGTGCGTCTGATGACCGTCCATGCCTCAAAAGGCCTTGAGTTTCCGTATGTATTTATCACTGGCCTCGAAGAAGGTTTGTTCCCGTACGAACGTATGGGCGGAGATGGCGAAGATAGAGACGACGAAGAGGAACGCCGTTTGATGTACGTTGCCATAACTCGCGCAGAGAAAAAAGTATTTCTTACCTTTGCTTCATACCGCACTGTCTTTGGTTCAAAAAATTCCACCATCCCTTCAAAATTCCTTTCAGATATTTCAGACAGCCTCGTTTCGTGGGAAGCGCCTGAACGTATTGGCAGAACTATATATTTGGATTAGTGTGCATACAACGATATGTATAAGAAGAAATCACTCGGACAGAATTTTTTGAAAAGCCCGGCATATTTGCAGGCTATTGTTGATGCTGCCGGCGTGCAGAAGGGAGACTTGGTACTTGAGATTGGACCAGGAGAAGGCGCGCTTACAGAAGAAATCCTTGCGCGCGGAGCGACAGTGGTTGCAGTAGAAAAAGACCACAGGCTTATTCCTATGCTCCAAGTGACATTCGATAAACAAATTTACAGCAAACAACTTGAACTTATTGAAGCTGATGCGCTAGAACTTGAGGCAGAAAAATTAGTAGGGAAAAAAGAATTTAAATTAGTCGCAAATATTCCCTACTACATCACAGGAGCACTGCTTAAAAAATTCCTTTCAGAAGAAACTGTTCAACCAAGCACTCTTGTATTTTTAGTTCAAAAAGAAGTTGCTGAACGAATTGCCAAAAGTAAAAAAGAAAGTATTTTGTCGCTTTCAGTAAAAGTATATGGGGAAGTGGTGTATGTAAAAACTGTTCCGCGTGGCGCCTTCAGCCCAGCCCCAGACGTTGACTCTGCAATTTTGCTTGTTAAAGATGTTTCAAAAAAGAATTTTCAAAACGAAAAAGAAGAGCAGCGATTCTTTACACTCGTACGCGCAGGCTTCTCACAAAAACGAAAGAAATTGAAAAACAACCTTACAGGCGTATTTGGTTCAGAAACTTCTGCACGCATGGAAGCTGCAGGTATTCCACAAGACGCACGCGCCGAAGACGTAGCGCTGGAGCAATGGCTTACGCTCACTAAGGTCTAGGGAGTAGGCTTTGGTTGGCCCACTGCATGCGCTCACCAAGAAGTGGTGGGACAGGAATCCAAAATGGATACGCTGGTATCTGGCAACTAAACGGTGCTGTTGGGATAGAAGGAGGCGGACAGCAGAAGTACGGTATATCCGCTATTCCTAGTATTTGTTGCCCTATGACGTATGGAGGAGGGTCAGGATTGGGTGAAGGAGGGTATAAAGGAAGTAGCCCAGGCGCCGGCACACCTCGTAAAGTCATCGGCGTCCATATATAGAAAGGTTGTTTCGTGGCAGGCGCTGGAACAATTGTTACGAACTGCGCAGGACCCGAATAACTTAAGCAGGGGACAAACGCTGCCACTTTCCCTCCGAAGGAGAGCCCGCTTACAGCCGCCGACGCTGAGGCTGGTGTAACCAAGAGCGTGAGCGAGAAAATTGAAGAAATGATGGAGCTTAGAATACCCATATCCATATTATACTGTAGAGAATGGATACGGGCCGATATCTTCCCAGTAAGCAGTTTTCTCTGATAACTATCTCTCTGTTTCTTTCAGCTGGTCTTGTATTTGCCGCAGAACATATACATAAGCCTTCTACAGGCTCACTTGCTGTAGATACTACAGGCGCAGCACCCGCAGGTGCAGGCGACTGGAAGGCCTCTCTTGAGAGTGTGCAGCAAAATTCGGGCATTTCACTTCCTTCTGCACCCGATCAAAATACCGTAGAAGGCCTTTTACAAGCCGCTCAAAGCAACAACCTCACGGAAAGCGTGTCACGAAGCCTGTTCGTGAACCTCGTTAATGCCAAAGGGCAAGGGCTTGGTAGTGATATTCCGACACAAGACCAAATAGTTACCCAGGCCCTTTCTCAAGTGCCTGCCTCTATCCGCACAAAGACCTACTTTACAGAAGATCTTACGCTTACTGATACTTCAAAGACCTCATTACACGCCTATGGCAATGCGGTAATGACGGTTCTACAGAAAAACTCCAACCAAGAATACGCAAAGACACTGGTTATTATTGACGCTGTTACGACAAAAAATGACGCAACCCAGCTTGAACTCCTAAAACCAATTCAAAAAACCTACAAACACATATCCAACGAGCTAATTGCCATACCTGTTCCAAAAATACTTGCACCGTTCCATCTTCAGCTTGTAAACGATTTTGAAAACATAACCGCAACATACGACAAGTTCGAGGCTCTCGTTGGTGACCCTCTTAACGGAATTGCGGCAATCCAACAATATCGAACGCTTACGCAGGATGCAGGCCAAATGTTCATAAACATCGCACAAACTTTCCAGAAGAACGATATAATTTTCAATAAGGACGAGCCGGGGGCGACGTGGGCTTTTCTTCTGCAATCGCAGTAAATCACAATGAATAAAAAATTCGTTTATATCATCCTCATCGCCCTCGCAATCTTTCTTTTAGTTGCGCTGCTATGGTGGTGGTTTTTGCGAAGGGAAGGGAATGCAATTCAAAACACCGGCACCTTCGGCACTGCACAAAACGCACAAAACAATGCGACCTCTAGCAACGGAACCCCAACTAACATCGGCACTCCATTGGGGCCAGATGTGGATCTGGGCGTAGAACAACCCAATACTCCGCTTGGGAGCATTGGGCAAAATACCGCAAATGGCCAAGTACCGAATCAGCCTGGTGGAACTGGAGTAACTACTGTTGGGCCCATTACTGTTGGAACTCCTGTGGTGGTTGGCACAGTGGGGGTACCAAATGTTGTATGGCTCTCAGGAGATCCCGCGAGCACAACTACCGGAGGCATCACAAACAGTCCAGGTACGGTCTTTAACCCAACTGCTATAAACGAGATTGTTTCATCAAACCCGACCGGCAACGGCGGGATTACACCTAACATTGGGTACAACGGGTACGGACAACAACAAGGAAGTGGTAGCGGTTCAGCGCTTGGCTCCATCGGAATAGCTGCTGGAGTAGGGGTGGTTAGTTGTGCCGTAGTTCCTGCGATGCAGGCAGTAGCACAAGCTCTTGGTTTTGCAGAAGCGACCGGCAAACAAGCAGCTGCGCAAGCAACAGCGAGCGGCGCGGCTGCTGCTGTTGCCGCAATGAGCGTCTCAACTGTTGACCTCGGCACAAACACTCGTCTTGCGCTTGGTCTTCCAGCTCTATCTGGACAAATAGGTCAACTTGGCGGCAATCAAACCAGCCAACAGACTATTGATCAATTCATGGGGTGTATTACGCGCAACATAGCAAAAATTATGTTGCAGCAGATCACCAACAGTGTGGTTAACTGGATCAACTCTGGCTTTAATGGCTCCCCAGCATTCGTTCAAAACCCAACACAGTTTATTCAGAAGACAGCTGATGTTATTGCAGGCCAATATATTCAAAGCAGTGCACTCTCATTCTTGTGTAGCCCATTTCAGCTGCAGGTAAGAATTGCCATTGCGCAAAGCTACGCAAACCGCAGTAGCGCTGCCTCCTGCACACTGACACAAGTTTCAAACAATATAACCAACTTTATGCGCGGCTCCTTCAGTACAGCGGGAGGATGGCCAGCTCTTTTGTCATTCACCTCTATGCCCACCAACAACCCTTATGGTGCGTTTATGTACGCATCCGCAGGGATTTCGTTGGTTACCTCAAATGCCCAAAGGCAGGTTCAAACAGATTTGCTGCAGGGCAGCGGGTTCCTTTCCTTCCAGCAAAAAGTTGCCGGCAGCTGTGTAACCACTGCCTCACCTCCAGCGCCAAGCTTGAACAAATCAATAACCCCTAAAGGCGGACCTACCAATTCATCCCAACAACTATACGAGGTCTGCGACTACGTTACTGCAACACCGGGCAAGGTTATTGCTGACTCTCTAGGCGCAACAGAAAAAAGCACACTCGACCAGCTCACCTTGGCAAAAAGTTTTGATGAAATCATCAGCGCACTCATCAACCAGCTGATGACTCGCACACTGCAAGGCGGTCTTTCGAACTTGAGTGGTGCGAACGGCTATGCAAGCAATTTCTATACAGCCGACCAACAGCAGGCGCAAAATGGACAGCAAGCACTACTTGCCCAAATGCAAAGCGACACAGCAACTGCCGGCCAATACGGTAGTGTCCAGCAGGGAAGTATCCAGGATATTCAAAGCGCTCAGAACCAACTCAACAACGCATATAACTGCTGGAATAATGTTGCGCAAGCAAGCACCACTGCAACAATAACGCCTTCCACCCAAGCACAAGCTCTCACAAACGCAGCAACTGCATCTACAACCTTCAACTCTCTAAACACGACTATCGACTCTTATAACGATAGAATTACGAAGGTGAACGTTGCAATAATTGCGCTCCAAGAATTGCAGAGCCGTGTGCTTTCAGTTTCATCAGGTTCTGATTTGTCCTCAATTCAAAGCGACTACAACGCCGCAAAAGCGTCTGGCCAATTCCCAACAGGAGCCGATGTAACCAATGCGCAACAAAACCGTGTCACGCTACAAAGCCAAATGTCGACAATAAGCCAGCAAGCAAACGACTCTCTCCAACAATGCAATGCTATTTTCTAAACCCCTGACATACGGCGAAGGGAACACTCTACGACGCATCGTAGCGGGTTTTTTGCTCTTACTCGTATTTTTGCTACCTATTCAAAATGTTTTGACTACACCTGTTGTCTCTGTAGCACAAGCTCAAACCACAGGCACAAGCGCGAGTGCCTCGTTCTGTAGCGAGGCAAGTACCTGCCTTACCAGCATCGTATATTTGTTCGCGGTCTATATACCAACAAACTTTGCATACGCTGCCGGGTACCTCTTTAATGCCGCCCTGCAACTTGCCTTAAACAGTGCCTCCTATGCATTGAACTTTCTTTCTTTGGGATGGACTATTGTGCGCGACATCGCCAACCTGACCTTTATTTTTATCCTTATATACATCGCGTACATCATTATCATGCGCGCGGAGAGTTCTGGAACAATGAAGATGTTGGCCTGGGTTATCGCGATGGCCTTGCTCATTAACTTCAGTTTCTTTATAACGCGTATGGTTATCGACGCGGGCAATATTCTTTCCGTACAGTTTTATAACGCTATAAACATTCCCAACTCCATACCCTCGCCTCTGAGTGCTCAGCAATGTCCGCCAAACTGTATCAAAGACCTCACAGGGGGAATTATGGATGCGGTAAAAGTTCAAGGTATTTTGGGTGATAAATCATTCGCTGCCTTTATGGCATCGTCTGGGAATAGTCTTGGGTCATTTGGTACAAACGTGCTCGTACAAACACTGGTGTTCGTTTCAGTTGGAATATTTTTATCACTACTTGGGTTTGTATTTCTTATCGTTGGTATTAAATTTATGGTCCGCATTGTAGTGCTGTGGCTCACGATAGTAGCCTCTCCACTTGCGTTCGCAGCACACGCACTTCCTAACAACAAAAAAGTTATGGGGTATTACCAGATGTGGCAGGATAACCTCATACAGTCGGCATTTTTCCCTGCAATATTCTTATTTTTGTTTTTCATAATGAACTTGTTCTTACAGGCGTTGGCTGGCGGGAAAGGCCTTGTGCCCGATATTTTCAATGCTGTTGCACAAATAAATACATCTGGGGCTGGTAATGTTGAGGCAGGAATAAGTGTTATTGCAAACGTCGGAGTCCGTATGGGCTTGGTAATAGTGTTGTTGTACTTCGCCATGAAAGCTTCTGATTCCTTCAGTGCAATGGGGAGCGGAATGGCAAACAGTGTTACAAGCTGGGCAGGAAGCAAGGCTGCAAATATGACCGCCGGAACTTCTTCGTGGCTTGCTCGAAACAGCGCTGGCCGACTCGCAAACACAGCCGCGCGTAGTGCAACAGTGCGCGATTGGGCGGCTAAAAACCCGCTCTATGGCGGACGTCTAGTGTCCGGTGCTCTTAACAAAGCAGCGACCTCAAGTCTTGATGTGCGCGGTATTGGAGGTCTGAAAAGCCTTGTGGGTAAGGCGGGTTTTGATCTGAATGGCCCCGGCGGCAAAGGAGGCTATAGAAAACAAGAAGCTGACAGGGCACATGACGCTGAAAAATTTGCAAAGGGCCTTAAGAGTGATGCGGTATATGTAAAGAAAAATGCTTTGACTGCAGGACTATCCGCATATGATAAGGCCAACGGTAAAGGATCTGTCGCTGAATTGGAAAAAATCCAAGCACAAGGAGCTGCTGCAGCAATTCAACAGTACGCAGCTCAGTATGATGCAAATAGAGCAGCAGGTGATATGTCATTTAAAGAGAAGTTGGATAACCTTGAGAAGGCGCGGGTTTTAGCCACAAAAGATGCAGAGAGTCACAAAACTGCGGGTAATACAGTTGAGGAAGCGAAAGCTCGAGCTGCTGCCGCGGCTGCTTCTCAGGCATTTGCTTCAGAAGACGCGAAAAGTAAACAGAAATATGCAGATGCCGTTAAAGATCTGAGTGCAATGCGAAAATTGGGTGAAGTCTCTATTAAAGAGGCGGATAAAAAAAGAATTTATGGAGCTGCAGATTACGAAGAAAGTCGCCGTTTTGGAAACATGTATATGCCTTCGGTTGGGAATATTGAAGGTGCCGATCATATGCGCCATGTAATGCACGAGAAGAGTGATAAAGAGAAACTTAAAGATCTAGCAGCTAAGGTTGCGTTGGCCGATCAGGCACCTCCTGCACCTGTCGCACAAACACCAACTCCTACAGCTCCTTCCGGTGGAGGATCGAAGCCAACCCCACCACCTTCAGGAGGGGATCATGGCAACGATCACGGCGCTGGCCACCACATGACCTTTAAAGCCATGAGAACAGAGGCTCAGAAACCTGGAGGGTTGAAAGGAAGCACTGAAGCTCTCCATAACGAGGTGTTTGGCGAAGATATGTTGAAACGTCTCGACGCTCGAATGAGAAATATACAGGAAAATACATCAGCCCAAGGAGCACAGATGGGAAATATCCAGCAATCTATAGACATACTTAGCAGGGCAGCACAGCGTCAAACGCCTTCAACTCCAACAGGACCAACGACATACGGAGATATTGCAGCAGGCAAAGGTGCGATGCGACCCAAAACACCTGGAGATAATCAACAGAAACCTCCTAGGGCATAGAAAAAGAATGTAGAATAGAGGTATGCCAGAGAACTCTGCAGACTCAATTCAAAACCAAATAGAGCAGCGTCTTACTGAACTGCCTCAAGATGTACGAGATGTCGTACTCTCTTCACAACTTGGAGAGCGTTTACGCGAGATCGGCCAAAAACACGGCCTTCATATAGATCAAATTGGTGTATTAGAAGACGAAGTGATGCTCGTGATGCTTGGGTTTTTTGAACCTGAAGACTTTAACAACCAGATTGCCAACCAGCTTCATCTCTCCACCCTCGACGCAACAGCTATAGCACAGGAGATCAACCAGGTGATATTCCTCCCAATTCGTGAATCTATGATAGCGTTTGCTGCCTCAAAGCGCGCAGCTAAGCCTGTAACCGAGCCTGCGCAAGACCGTCCGATCGGTTCTGTTGAACCGCGGCCCGATCTTGCTTCGGCACCTGCCCGTCCGGCAGGCGGGTCCACGTTACCTGTAGCGGTTACGGCACCTAACAACATCCCAATTAGGATTGAAACGCCGCAGCAGAACCCGGCTGTGGAGCCGAAGACCGACGCAGAGGGTTCTGCGCCGGCAAAACCACCAATGCCTCCGATGCCAAATGCAGAAAAAATGCTGACAGAGACAACTGTTGCAAAACCAATCTATAAAACTGATCCATATCGAGAACCTATAGAGCCGTAGTTGCAGAAATTTTGATATATACTAAGGGGGAATGCGATATCAAGTTCCTCAATTTATCGAAGTTGAAGATAAAATATTCGGGCCGCTAACCCTGAAACAATTTGTGTACTTGGCCGGCGGGGGAGGCCTATGCCTCGCGTTTTTTACTCTGCTCCCATTCTATATATTCGTCACACTCGCTATTCCAGTTATGGCTCTCTCTTTAGCGCTCGCATTTTACCGAGTAAACGATCGTCCATTTTTAACCTCAATTGAGCATGCGTTCGGTTTCTACACCAACAGCAAGCTCTATTTATGGAAACAACGCCCACCTGAACTCGTACAGAAACAAGCTGCCATACAGCCAATTACCCCAGCAATGGTTCCTAAACTTTCAGAAAGCCGCCTCAAAGACCTCGCGTGGTCGTTGAATATAAAGCAGACAAACGAATAACATATGGCTGACGCACCTATAAAAGCACAAGCTACTCAAGATTTCGTACCTATAAAAGAAGTGCGGAACGGCGTTGTAATACTAAAAGATGGCTCTATGCGAGCGCTTCTTATGGCATCTTCTATAAACTTGGCTCTCAAATCTCAAGACGAACAGAACGCCATCATCGGACAATTTCAAAACTTTCTAAACTCACTTGAATTCACCGTTCAATTTTTCGTTGAAAGCCGCGACCTCGACATCCGCCCCTATATCGCGATCTTGGAAGAGCGTTATGTCGCAGAACTCGACGACCTGATGAAAATCCAAATCCGAGAATATATAGCCTTCATCAAAGATTTCACCGCCCGTTCAAACATCATGTCGAAAAACTTTTTTATCGTAGTTCCGTACGATCCGGCGCTTGTTGGGAGAGGGAAGGGAGTTGCAGGAGCCTTCAATGCACTCGTTCCGTCAAAGAATTCAAGCAATAATGTACTCACTGACGAGCAGTTTGAGCAATACCGAACTCAATTAGAACAGCGTGTCTCCGTCGTCGAGCAAGGCTTAGTGCGCACAGGTGTACGTATCGCACCACTGGGAACTGAAGAAATTATCGAGTTATTCTATAAACTGTTTAACCCTGGCGAACTTGAGAAACCTCAACAAGTAACTCAGATGGTTCGCTAACTATATGGCACTTTTTGGACTAATAAAATCAAAAGACGAAGGGCAGGTGCCGGCAATGGCGCCCATAATGCCTGAACAAATTTACCGCCAGGGTGTTTTGGAGTTGCAGGATGTTATCGCGCCCTCAGCGCTCAAAATCACCTCGCGCGAACTTAACTTGGGCGACAAAATTGCACGAACATTCTTCGTTATGTCATACCCACGCACATTGGTGGACTCGTGGTTTGCCCCAATCATCAACCTGGACCGCGTTCTGGATATCTCTGTGTTTATCCACCCAATAGACTCGGCTGAAATCCTCAAAAAATTCCAGAAAAAGGTAGCTGAGGTGCAAAGCCAGATTATTTCCCGCGAAGACAAAGGCCTTGTGCGCGACCCTATTTTGGACACGGCATATAGAGATTTGGAGGATTTGCGTGACCAACTCCAGCAAGCAGAGGAACGTATTTTCGACGTTGGCGTCTATATAACGGTGTATGGCAAGACAATAGAGGAGCTTGATAAAACAGAAAGCGAAATAAAGTCGATGCTTGAAAGCCGTCTTATTTATGTAAAACCAGCCCTATTCCAGCAAGTACAAGGCTTTAGAAGCACGCTTCCACTGGCGACAGACGAATTGAATGTAAATTCAAAGCTAAATTCTTCGCCGCTCTCCTCTATATTTCCATTCGTATCCTTCGACCTTACATCTGATAAAGGAATTCTGTACGGAGTTAACCGACACAACGCCAGCTTGGTGTTGTTTGACCGTTTTAGTTTGGAAAACTACAACTCAGTTATCTTCGCAAAATCAGGTTCAGGTAAATCCTACGCCACAAAGTTGGAAATTCTCCGTACGCTTATGTTCGATACAGAGGTGATCGTTATTGACCCAGAACGTGAATACGAATTTTTGAGCCAGACTGTTGGTGGCCGCTACTTCAATATTTCCCTCACATCAGAACACCACATTAACCCTTTCGACTTGCCTATACCGCGCGAGGACGAAAACCCTGCAGACATTTTGCGCTCGAACATTGTGTCTCTCGTTGGGTTGTTCCGCATTATGTTGGGAGGCCTTAGCCCTGAAGAGGACGCGATTATCGACAAGGCTATTACTGAAACCTACGCGCTTAAAGACATCACTGTTGACTCTAACTTCGCTGAAATAGAACCACCGCTCCTTTCTGACTTTGAGACGGTACTTTCTGGTATGGATGGGAGTGAGTCATTGGTTCAGCGCCTCTCTAAGTACACAAAAGGTACATGGTCTGGGTTTATCAACCAGGCAACAAACGTCGACATCAATAAAAAATTCGTCGTGTTCTCAGTCCGCGACATGGAAGATGACCTTAAGCCCGTCGCGATGTATATCATTACGCACTATATATGGAACGCGGTTCGTAAAAACCTTAAGAAACGCCTCCTTGTTATCGACGAAGCGTGGTGGATGATGAAATCGGAGGACACAGCATCCTTCCTCTACAGCATGGCAAAGCGCGGCCGTAAGTATTACTTGGGCCTTGCAACTATTACCCAAGACGTTGATGACTTCTTGAAATCTCCTTATGGGTTACCGATGATCACCAACTCGTCTATTCAAATATTGCTTAAACAGTCGCCCACAACTATAGATAACCTGCAAAAAACCTTTAACCTCTCAGATGAGGAGAAGTATTTGTTGCTTGAATCGGATGTAGGGGAGGGCATCTTCTTTGCCGGCCTTAAGCACGTCGCTATAAAAGTCATCGCCTCATATACTGAAGACCAGATAATCACCTCTGACCCATCGCAAGTGCTCGCAATCCGTAAACAACAAGCTGAAGTTGCAGAAGGTCGTGCTCCAGCAGCTCAGTAAATCAGGTTACAATAGAAACATGCACACGGCGCGCAACTCGTTGCTGATTCTCTTTGCAATCCTCCTAGATATCCTGCAGGCAGGTATTTCTGCGGGATTGTTTATGATGGGAGCATTTCCCGGCACAGTTGGAGGCGCCGCTGGCGGCTGTTTTATAGGTGCGAAAGTCGCAGGCTCCGTCGGTTGTGCGATCGGTGGTACAGTTGCCGGGTTTGCCGGAAGTGTTGTAAATGTTGCCTCTGCAGCGACTCTTCCTTTTGCAGTTGGGCTTGGGTTTGCTGTTAATTTTTGTATTAGTGCAACCCTCGGGGTCATACTTGTCGCATGGCTTTGGTCCCTCGGTATGTATAAATTTGGACCTGGTATAACAGGTTTTATAGTTGAACTTACTCCAGGCCTTGCCGTAGTGCCCGGTTGGACCATGATGACAATTCTCTGTGTAGTACGCAAAACTGCTGAAGAGAAAAAACTTGTTGGATCTACAGGAAGTCTATTTACCACATTTGCAACGACTGGAATAGCGGGGGCTGGTGCCTTTGCCGCGTTTGCAATTAACCAAGGCACTGCGCGCAGAGCTCGTGAGGCAGGGGTGTTTACACAAGAAGAACAAGATCAGAATCTCGCCGAAAAGAAACAATTTGTTTCAACTGAATTAAAAAACATTGATGGTATCCGAGCAAAAAACCAAGCCTATGCAGCATAAATTTTTTATACTTCTTGCCGTGTTTTTTATGAGTGTGGGGTTTGCTCACGCCCAGACATCTCTACCTGACCCAGTACAATACGTTGTCATACCGGAAACTCCAGGGCCCAACCAACAAGTGACTATTGAAGTAAGCGGTGTTGGTACATTTTTAGGTAATGCGGCTATTACCTGGCAGATGGATGGAAAAACTGTGGGTGGGGCAACGGGCCGAACATTTACCTTTACTACAGGTGGTATCGGTAGCCCAACCAATATTCGTCTGACTATAAACTCAGCAACTCAGGGTATCATTTCTCACAACTTTGCCTTTAACCCTTCTGTTATTAACTTAGTATGGGAGGCGGACACCTACACACCGCTTTTATATAAGGGTAAGGCTCTCTACAGCGCTGGCTCTAGCCTCCGTGTTGTAGCGTTTCCAACAGTACTTATTGGAAAAACGCTTATAGCTAGCAACAAACTTTCATTCCAGTGGTCACGAAATGATACCCCGGACCCCTCCTCGTCGGGCTTAGGGAAAAATGTATTTTCATTCTATGGCGACCAACTAAACACAGAGGAGAATGTTGTGGTTGATGTATATTCCGGCGGAGTCAAAGTAGGGCAGGGCCGCATAACAATACCCGCATCAAAACCCACGGTTATTATGTATTCTGTGGACCCACTTCGTGGAACATTGCTTGGCACAGCCTTTCAAACTGGTTTTGCGCTTCCTCAAACAGAGACAACACTGAAGGCAGAGCCGTATTTCTTTTCAAATATTAGTTTTACGCGCGGACAAATAAAATATAACTGGTCATTGGGTGGGGAAGAGACCACAGGCCCTGATGCTGCAAAAGGGTTACTCACGCTTAGACAAACTGGAACGGGGAGCGGCTCTGCGAATATTTCCGTAGATGTGCAGAACAACGAAAACGATAAATTGATCCAGGCAGCAAGCGCCAACCTCAACCTTCTTTTTGGACCACAAACCGGCTCATCCATCCTTAACCTTTTTGGTTTATGAAAAAATACCTTCTTAATTTCATAGGCATACTCTTCTTCTTTGGTGTGGTTTTTTCACCAGGAACCTCTCAAGTTACTCATGCACAGATAACCACTTCCGGATGCTATACCTGCTCTACATCAGCAAGCAACAGTTGTACTAGGGTTGGTACGCCAGATATAAATGGCGTCTGCGCACAAGGGAATCCTATATACGTAAATGGTGAAACTGGGCAATATGCTCCTGGCACAGGTGTTCAAAATAATCTTTCATATACACCTCTTGAACCAATACCTGGGCAAGCTGGAGTCGCAACAGATTTTTGTGGCCTATTAAATACATTATTTAAAGTTTTGATCTATCTAGGAGGAATGGTCGCAGTGCTCTTCTTGGTGCTTGGTGGAATTACCTACATGGTTTCAGAGGTAGTGGACAAGCGTTCCATGGCACGTGAGCGTATAAAGTCTTCTATAATTGGGTTGATCATACTTCTAAGTACCTATCTGATTCTCTTCACCATAAACCCCACCTTGGTGAACGCATGTAATGTGCTTAATGGAAACACGGGCGGAGTTGTTCAATCTCAATCGAGCGTTGCTGCAGAAAATGCACAGAAAATTGCTGCGGCTAAAGCGCAGTGTGAAAGAAATTCGGGCTCAAAATTTTGTATAGTGCCAAATAATGGTACGTGCCAAACAATTACTCCATACCAGGCGGCGATATGCGAAAACATAACGCCCGGGCAAATCTGTGTTACACGCACACTCTGGTTCGGAGGGGGATGTCAGTAAAAAATGAAAAATACTATTTACATAATCTCAGTAATCCTTGTCTTAGGCCTAGCCCTAGGAGGAGCATTTCTCTTTTTCCGACCCTCTTCAACTCCAGGACAAACCTCTTCCGGCGGACTCTTTGGGTTTGGAAGCACCGCGACGAATGTGCCAAGCACAGGCGATGACACAAACACTCCCCAAGTAGGAATTTCAACACTACAGAGTATCTTCAAGCTCGCAGACGGGCCTATTGCTGGAGCAGCTTTTACACAAACATTTAAACCAACAACAACAGTCGCACGCTACACCCGTGCCGATAACGGCCACGTGCTTGATATACCTATAGGCGTATCTGGGGCTGTGGCACGCGCTGTGTCGAACGTTACTGTTCCAGGCATTACATCCTCAGTCTGGACAACCTTCGGTAGCTCAACGGTTATGCAGTATGTGGACTCAGGTATTGTTAAAACCATGTATGTGGCCTTTAGTGTCGCTAGCTCAACCGTTGCCAACTCTCCTGTAACTCCATCCCGCATACGTTTCCTCCCTAACGGCATTGTTTCGTTTGCCCTAGATCCAAAAGACACTCGCGTTGCGTACCTACTCCTTAACAGCAGTGGGGGCGTGGATGGGTATATTTCGAATCTCGACGGAACGAGTGTAAAAAATGTATTCTCACTACCGTTATCTCAAGCAATAGTGTCTTGGCCATCAGCAAATACATTACTCGTACAAACAAAGAGCGCGTTTGGTGTCCCTGGAGTTGCATATTCAGTGAACGCGACCACAGGCGCCTTATCACCCCTTCTATACGCACCAGGCCTCTCTACATCAGCAAATAAAAACTTTACAAAAGTTGTATATCAAACAAATGCAGATAATAACGCGACAACCTATTCGCATGACATGGCGACAGGGAAGGACGCGCCTCTCGTAAATAACCCTCTACCTGAAAAGTGTGTATGGAGTATTCTTCCTGCCACCGATGCGTACTGTGCAGTACCACTTGAGGTAGTGCCATCAAACTACATGGATCTTTGGCATCAAGGATTAGTTCAGACTGCAGATGCCATCGTTAATCTTGATACAAACACAGGTATAGGAAGTGTTGTCACCTTGCCGGGGGACGGGGGAGTGAATAGCAGTATAGAGCAGCTAGTACTTTCTCCAGACGGAAATTATCTAATGTTTATCACACGCGGAGACCAAGCGCTTTGGGGAGTAAAGCTGCGCTAAATTATTTCTTACGAAAGGCGAGGACTATGTGACGGAATTTTCCTTCACCCTCTGAACGAGTTTCAATTTCAGCGTCATTTGCAAACAGTTCGTGCACTACGAGGCGTTCGTATGAACTCATAGGCTCCATCTCTACTTCGTGCTTAAAAAGACGCACGCGTTGTGCGAGTGTACGTGCATTAGCACGCACCTGCTCCATCTGTTGTTCGTGATAGTTATTGAGGTCTATAAGAAATTGCCCCGCATCCTCTCCATGTTGTTTTTCAATAATACGGCGTGCAAGAATTTGGAGTGAGCGCAACCCTTCTGCTTGGTTGTTTAAAAGATGTTCAGCTTCCGTTGAGGTAACTGAAACAACTGTGCGCGCGCCTTGCGACACAGAGATATCGCTGTATGAGAAGCCGAGATGGCCGAGGAAGGTTCCAATAAAGGATTTGAGTTCTTCGGCTTGCATAGAGCCACAATACTCTAAATGCCCCTCGCTATGCAACAACTACCAGGCTGCTGGCTATATTATGCTGCCTTTTCCGCCAGCATTTGGCGCTGGATAAGCCATTCTTGAGCAAGAGAGATGACGCTGCCCGCAATGAAGTAAACACCGACAGCGGCAGGGACTGAGTATGAGACAACACCCATAAGGGCAGGAAGGAAGTACAACATTATCTTGCGCTGCATACCCATCATGCGCTCTTTGTCCGTTTGTTTCGCTGAAGATTTCGGAGTATCCATACGTGCAAACGAGTAAAGAACAACGGCATATTGAAGAACGGCCACAAGAATAGCTATAACGAAGTTGTGGGTTGCTAACAAATCTACAAGTCCAAAGAAGTTTGTTGAGATAACGGAAGGAACATGCACGAATGAGTAGAGAAGGTCTGTTGCGATAGGGTTAAGGCCTTCGTTAAAGAATGCGTAGTACAGCGCGATAAACACTGGTATTTGTACGAGAAGTGAGAGGAACGCGCTGATTGGACGTACTTTATGCTTGCGAAACAACGCCATTGTGAGCTCTCCGCGTTTTTGCGCATCGTCTTTGTGTTTAGTATTGATCTCATCGAGCTCGCCCTGCAGTGCCTGCATACCCATCTGAGTGCGAATATTTGAAGCAAACAAAGGATAAAATATGATACGGATGATGAGCGTTACTGCAATAATCGCAAGACCGACATCACCAGCTGGCATTATGCCAATCAAGAAAATAAATGTGTTGTAGAACGGATCGATAAGAAGTGTGTGGAACATAGTTTAATTTTTTAACAATACCACTAAATCATTTAGGAATGCTGGTGTGAGGGGACCCGCAGGAACTTTCTGAATAAAGATTACCGCAGTGCCTGTCCCTTTGTATGCGGTGAGCGCTCGGTACAATGCCCGACGCAATCTATTACGCTCAACTGCTTTTTTAGCAACCTTCTTAGATACTACAGCAGAAGCGCGTAAAACATTGCTCCCTGTTACATATTTTGCAGAAAGTAGGGAAGCGCGGCGTGAACGCCCCGCCGCCAGTACATCTTTCACTTCCCGAGCAGACAAACGTCTACGTTTTGGGAGCATAGGAGTTTAGTTTAGACCGAAACCTTTGAGCGGCCCTTGCGGCGGCGGCGCTGCATGGTCTTAACGCCTCCCGGAGTAGCCGAGCGCTTTAGGAAACCGTGCGAACGTGCGCGTTTGCGCTTTTTTGGTTGATAGGTTTGTGACATAGGTAATTAGGACAATACCACAACTGATTTGATAAGGAAACCCCGCCAAGGTCGGACCTTGTCAAACTGAGTTTATACACAGTTACTCCACAATGTTCTGCACATGTGGTTTTTTTGACGGCAAGGGTTTGAGCGCGTATCCTTACACCACTACCGCCATGACAACCACTAAAGAACTTTGGGAAAATGCACTGGTTGAACTAGAACTCACCATTTCAAAACCAAATTTCAACACCTGGTTTAAGGATACTCATATAGTTAAGGTCGAAGAGGGAACAGTATACCTAGGAGTTCCAAGCCAATTTGCTCGAGACTGGCTCTCTACTAAGTTTCATAAGGATATTTTACGCTCATTGCGCAGCCTTTCAGATACGGTTCGTTCTGTTGAATACATTATTTCGCGCGGCCCAAAGAAAAATACTACTGAGGAGGCTCGTACGGTTCCACCACCTCCATCAGAGCTGCCTCTTGAGAGTATTCACCAGAAAACTAATCTTAACCCTCGTTTTACCTTCTCTTCCCTTGTGGTTGGGCCGTTTAATGAGCTTGCACATGCTGCAGCACAGGCTGTTATACGAAAACCGGGTATTGCATACAACCCACTTCTTATATATGGACCTACAGGACTTGGAAAAACCCACCTTATACAGTCTATAGGTAACCATTTCCGCGTCACCACCCCAGACCGAAAGGTTCAATATATGACCTCGGAGAAATTCTCTATGGACTACGTTTCTGCGATTCAAGCAGGAAAAGTCCAATCTTTTAAGGAGAAATACCGCCAATATGACCTACTCATCATGGACGATGTGCAGTTTTTGGCCAAAATGGAGAAGACCAAAGAGGAGTTCTTCCACCTATTCAACTTCCTCCACGACGGTAATAAGCAGCTTATTTTCACCTCTGACCAGCATCCAAACGTCATTCAAGGTCTTGAAGACCGTATGCGTTCTCGCCTTAACGCGGGAATGATCGTCTCAGTAACTCCACCAGACCATGAGTCTCGTCTTGCTATAGTTCGCGCAAAAGCGACTGCCCACAACGTTATAATGCCCGACGAGGTCTTGGAGTACCTTGCCACTACAGTTGAGGGTAATGTGCGCGAGTTGGAAGGAGCGCTTAACCTACTTTTGATACAGTTTGAACTTCGAAATAACGAAACTCTTACCTTAAATGATGCGAAAACTCTTCTTCGTGGAGCAGCAAGCGCAACAAAGAAGGCAGTTTCCGTCCAGGAGGTTGTGCGCACTATATCTGGCTTCTATGGAGTTGAGGAGCATAGTATTTACGAAAAAACTCGCAGAAAAGAGGTTGTTCGCCCACGCCAGGTCATTATGTTCTTACTCCGCGAGGATTTTAAGATCTCATTCCCAACTATTGGGGAGAAACTAGGGGGTAGAGACCACACTACTGTTATTCACTCGTGCGAAAAAATCAAAAACGACCTCCGCAGCGACAGTATTCTGAGCCAAGAGCTCAGTCAGATCCGCCTCATGTTGAAATGATGTGGATATGTGGTTGTATAGGGGTGGGGAGAACAGCTGAATATCGTATGAAGAAGTCCTCGAAGAAGTAGTTGTCCACAAAAGAAGTCCTTTCATACCAACAGGTAAACAGAAACGTATGTTCCTTGCGGAGCTTATGAAATAACGCTAATTTTGAGTTATCCAGATATACACAGCTATAGTAGTAATAAGGTTTTATTAAAGAAAAAATGAAATTTGAGACCAGTACAACAGAATTTCTCTCCGCGGTGGGGACAGCAACACGTTTTGTTGAACGTCGTGCAAACCTTCCAGTACTCGCTGGAATTTTGATGGTTGCAGAAGGTGGTCGTCTTACCTTGCGCGCTACTAACCTTGAGTGTGGGGTTGAGATAACTGTTCCGGCAAAAATTACAACTGAAGGTATGGTTGTGGTCCCTGCTGCAGTGCTTTCAGGATTTTTAAATACAGCACGAGGTAAAACAGTTTCGATCTCTCTTGTAGGAGAAGTTTGTAAGGTGGAGACAGAACGTGCCTCAGCATCGATTAAAACGCTTCCACACGAAGATTTCCCAGTGCTTCCACGTGTATCCGCAGAACGCTCATTTACTGCTAAGAGCGCGGATCTGGCGCGTGCAATACGCAGTGTTGCGTACTGTGCATCACTTTCTGCTACAAAACCTGAACTTCAGAGTGTATTGCTTAGTGCTGATGGGGGTAAGCTCACAGCAGCAGCAACGGACTCATTCCGTCTTGCGGAGAAGGTGGTACCTCTTCGTGGCGGAGCCTCAACCCCTCAACTTCTTGTTCCTGCGCGTAATGCAGCAGAGCTTATGCGTATTCTCGATACAGCAGGAGGTGAAGCAGAGATCTACTTCAATGAAAACCAGCTTTCAACCCATGTAGGAACTATTTACTACACAAGCCGTGTTATTGATGCCGCATTTCCTAACTACAAACAAATTATTCCAAAGACCTTTGCAACAGAAGCGCTCGTACTACGCGAAGATCTCTCTGTAGCTCTTAAATCAATCAGTATTTTTGCAGATAAGTTCTCGCATGTATCTGTGGCCCTCGACCCAGCTAAAAAAATAGTTACGCTTACATCCCGCAACCCAGATGTGGGGGAGCAAGTGTGCACACTTAAAGCGACTATAACTGGTGAACCTTTCACTATGTCCTTTAACGGCCGTTACCTTGCCGACAGCCTCCAGTCTGCCCAAGGAGAAAGCATTAAAATCCAGGCTAATGGCCCCGGTAAGGCTATTCTCATCCGCGATGCAGGTGATGACTCATTCTTCTACCTTGCGATGCCAATGAACCGCTAATGGCCCTCTACTTCATTACAGGAAGTAAAAACAAAGTAGCTGAGGTTCAGTCAGTGCTTCCTGAAATCGAACAGCTTGAAATTCATCTCCCAGAGATTCAAGAGCTGGATGCTCATAAAGTAGTTTCTGCAAAACTAGCTGAAGCTCGCCATCATCATAGTGGTGAATGTATAGTCGAAGACACCTCGATATATTTTGAGGGGATGAACGGGTTACCAGGACCATTTATTAAATGGTTTTTGGAGGCGTTGGGTTTGGAAAAACTCGCAGAGCTCGGGCAATTCTACGGCGGTAGGGCAGTTGCAAAGGTTTTGATCGGTTACGCCGATGACAAGGGAACGGTGAAGTTTTTTGAAGGGGAGATGCCTGGAACTATTGTTCCACCACGGACCCAAGCGGGGTTTGGCTGGGACGCGATTTTTATGCCAGAGGGGTACGACAAAACATTTGGAGAGCTTGGAGTAGAAATAAAAAACACTATGAGTATGCGCGTCCAAGCCGCACGAAAGCTCAAAGAGTATTTAGATAGTAAGTAACCCTACTGCGTAGGGGCAGCAGCACCGCCGTTAGAGGTGAGCCACTGTTGGACTGAGTAGTCCCAACGAGTGAACTGGGGGTCGTTTGCCGGGTTTGAAGGCTGTGGACCGTTTGGATTGTCTTTATCTACCCAGTAGAGGATTTCGTGGATCTGGCCATCACTGCCAGGTATATACCATTGTCCGCGAAGGGCAGGCTTAAGCCCACTATTATCAACTTCTGTTCGAGTGAAAGATGCAGTGGGGAGTTTATTCAATGCATAGGCCATAAATTCATTCCACATAGGGCCGACGATAAAGCCGGATACTTTACGCACCATCGGCTTGTTGTCGTTGTTGCCCACCCACATACCAACCACTAGGTTCGGTGTATACCCGATGGTCCATGCGTCTTTGTAGTCGTTTGTGGTACCTGTTTTAACTGCAACGTCGTGGCCAGGGAAGGTAAAGAGAGTGTTCTCTCCAAGAGGTGCTCGTGCAACAGGGTCTGAAAGAATATCGTTTATTTCTCGAGCAACAGTTGGGGGAAGTATCTGAGTCCCTGCAGTTTGTGTATTGTCTTCAATTACATTTCCATTAGCGTCTTCGATTTTAATAACGCTTAGTGGTTGGTACTTCACACCGTCAGTGGCAAATACGCCATATGCGCTCGACATATCAAGGAGAGTCACTTCGCCGCCGCCGAGTACCAATGTAAGTCCGTACTGGTTAGCATTGGTGAGAGTTGAAATACCCATAGATTTTGCCAACTCCAAACTGCTGTTAATACCTGCCAAATAAAGGGCTTTAATAGCAGGTACGTTGATTGACTGTGCAAGTGCGTCACGCAAGGTCATAGGGCCGCGGAACTTGCCGTCATAGTTGTCAGGGGAATAGCACGGCGCAACTTTATTTGTGACGTCGTAGGCAGAGCACGATGTTGAGAATTGGGTCTGTGTGTCGAAGACCACAGTGTCTGGTGTGTATCCTTCTTCAAACGCTTTGGCATATACGAAAGGTTTAAACGAAGAACCTGGCTGGCGTTCGGCCAATGTTACGTTAAAGTTGCCACCAATCTCTGTATCGAAGTAGTTACGAGACCCAACCATCACAAGTATCTGTCCGTTGGTGGGGTCGAGTGCGATCATACCGGCATTCGAGGCGTTGAAGTTGGCTTGTTGTGACGCTGCACGCGCCATCACAATCTCCTGAGCTTTCGCTTGCAGGTCTGCGTCAAGCGTAGTTGTTACTTTCCAGCCGCCTTGCTCCGCTGCCTCAGGACCGTATTTTTGTTCAAGATATTGCTGAACATAGAAGACAAAGTGAGGGGCTGTTATTGATGATGTGCGCTGGGGAACAAAGGTCACGACCTCGTTTTCTGCTGCAATTCGCTGTTCTTCTGTCAGGTACCCATGCTCCTCCATTTTTTTAAGCACAAGATTCTTTCGTGCGTCCAACTGATCTTTACGGTTTCCGTATGGTGAATAGCGTGATGGGGCAGGCAAGACCGCGGCTAAATATGCAGCTTCAGCAACATTGACCTCGCTCGCATGTTTTCCGAAGAACGTTTGTGCTGCTTGTTCAACACCGTAGATATTTCCACCGTATGGAGCGTGGTTGAGATAGAGTTCTAGAATCTGTGATTTTGTAAGCGACTGTTCCACCTTAAGTGAGAGTAGCCACTCTTCGATTTTACGAATAGGGCTCTTAGCGCCCGTAAGCAACGTAAGCTTAACCACTTGTTGGGTGATAGTTGAGCCGCCTTGGGAGGCAGAGAGAGTAAGAATGTCCACTAGTATGGCGCGGAGTATTGCCCTAGGTTTAATTCCGTAATGCTCGTAGAAGGTTGGGTCTTCAATAGCAAGAGTGGCATTCTGAATGTTCTGGCTTACAGAAGAAAGGGGAATAACGGTTCGGTTAGTGTCGTTGTTTAGGCTATATAGCAGTACGTCCCCTGTACGGTCGTAGATTTTGGTCGACTGTTCAACTTTGCGCGACTCAAGAGAGGCGAGGTCGGGCACCTTAAGGCTAGAAGCCCATAGAAAAATAAGGCCAAGGAAAAGAAACCCTAAACCGAAGAGCCAGACGAGGGTTACACGCCAATGCTTTCGCAAATAACGCCACATTGGTGTTAGTATAGCAGGTATAGATTTATATGGGACTGTTTTCAAAGAAACCGGCCGTTATAACTGACGAAGCAAAAGTAAACGAACTTTTAACGCGCGGCGTTGAAAATCTCGTACCTAAAGAGCTCGCCTTTAAAAAACTTCGCTCGGGCGACCGTCTGCGTGTGTACTGGGGGATAGACCCAACAGGTACGCAGATTCATCTTGGGCACACACTCTCGCTCCGAAAGCTCAAAGCCTTTAGTGACCTTGGTCATGAAGTCATTTTGGTCATTGGAAGTTTTACAGCGATGATAGGCGACCCAACTGGTCGTGATGCCCAGCGCGCACCGCTTACGAAAGAGCAGGTAGAAGAAAATTTCCAAGACTACAAACGCCAGGCACAGAAGGTCCTCGATTTTTCTAAAATAGAAATTCGCAAAAATGGCGATTGGCTTTCACCTCTCAATTTTTCAGAGATCATCAAGCTCGCAAGCAACTTTACGGTTCAGCAGATGTTGAAGCGTGATATGTTCCAGCGCCGTATAGAAGAAGACAAGCCAATTTCGCTCCACGAGTTTCTCTACCCGTTGATGGTGGGGTACGACTCTGTTGTGCTTGATGTGGATTGTGAGCTTGGCGGCAGTGACCAGGAATTCAATATGCTTGCAGGGCGCCACTTACAGCAGGCGATGGGTAAGCGCGATAAGTTTGTGCTCACAACCAAGCTTTTGGAGGGCACTGATGGCCGCAAGATGAGTAAGTCTTTCAATAACTGCGTCTACCTCGATGACGCCCCTTCAGATATGTACGGCAAACTCATGTCAGTAAAAGATGAATTGCTACCGGTCTATTTTGAATCTGCTACAGATATGCCAATGGAAGAAGCGGCAGAAATTCTCAAAGGTCATCCTAAAGATGCAAAGATGCGTCTCGCGCGTGAAATCGTAACTATGTACCACAGTAAGGCTGCTGCAGAAAAAGCAGAAGCAGATTGGACGAATACATTTAGTGAAGGGGGAGTGCCAGAAAATATTCCTACGGTCCCTGCTGGGAAACTGCGCGACCTTGTTGAAGGTGTCTCTATGAGTGAACTTCGTCGTTTGGTAGAACAAGGCGCAGTCTCTTCCGTTATCTCTGGAAACAAAATAGAAAGCATTGAGGTAGAAATCAAAAACGATACCCTCCGTATTGGAAAGCATCGTTTTCTAAAAGTAGAATAAGTTTTTATTCTTCAGGTTCTTCGCCGAAGCCAGCGGAGAAATCATCATCGTCATCTCCTTCTGCATCTTCGTCGTCCTCAGACTCTGCGTCCTCGGTGGCGGTTTCTTCCTCCTCTTCTTCGTCTAGCAAAAACTCTTCTGCAAACTCCTCACTCATATCTTCGTTTCTTAACTTAATAATTTTAAGCAATGGAATAACTAACAATGAGATTTGTATCAAATAAACTTATTTGATGCAAGGCATGTCAAGCCAACAGCAATAGCGTCCATCTCATCGTCTAGACGTTTCTTTTCAGGGATGGTTACAAGGCGGGGGATCATTGCCGCAATAGCGGCCTTGTCGCTCTTGCCGTAGCCCGTAATAGCCACTTTGACCTGCAGAGGCGTGTATTCGTGCGCTGGAAGCCCCACAGAGCTCGCTATATAAAGGAGCATGCCTCGGACAGCGGCTACATCCATGGCGGTTTTGGCGTTCTTTTCAAAGAAGACGCTTTCTACTGCAACGCAGCCTGGTTGCCAGGCATCAATAGTTGCCTGCACTGCAACACCAAGCTCTGCTAAACGTTGAGGGAAGGTGAGTTTTGCTGATGTCCGTACACACTCAGAGTGCAGCAATACTTCTTTGCCGCCGACTTTCTCTACAATAGCAATACCCAAACGTTCAAAGCCAGGGTCGAAGGCGAGCACTCTCATAGCACAATTGTACTACGCAGCACTTGTGTAGATTTCACTGACGTCATCGTGTTCTTCTAGTGCGTCAGAGAGGTCTGCCATTTTTTGGGCATCTTCGTCGGAGAGCTCAATAGGGGAAAGGGGTTCTAGTACGCCCTCAGCATTTTTTTGGAATGCCCACATAGCAGCACCTGGCGTTGCGATACTCCCACCATGCTGGCTCAAAAGGTGTTTGAGTTCCTGCACTGTGCGGTTGCGTGAGTCTGTGTAGCCTTCAATAATTACCGCACATCCGCCGGGACCATATGCTTCGTAGACAACTTTTTCAAGTTCTTTTTCTTCAGACTTAGCGAGTGCGCGGTCAATATTGTCGTTAGGCATGTTTGCAGCCTTTGCCTTTTCAATAGCGGTGCGTACGCCAGGTGCAGTTTTGTCACCCTTCGCTGCTTTCAGTTCAATACTTATAATCTTTACCAACTTACTAAAAAGCTTCGACTTCTGTGTGTCGGTTTTACCTTTAGTGTGTTTTAGTTTTGCCCATTTACTATGTCCTGCCATACGAGGATTTTACAAAAGTTTTTCGTTTAAGTCAGCTGGAGGAGTTCTGCCGACATGTCTGTATGCGGCGGCTGTTGCAACGCGGCCGCGAGGGGTGCGCTCTATAAGACCAAGTTGTAGAAGAAATGGTTCGTGGACTTCTGCGATGGTTGAAGGCTCTTCAGAAAGAGCTGCGCCAAGCGCGCCAACGCCGGCAGGGCCTCCATTAAAACGATCCATAAGTGCGATAAGAAGTTTTCTGTCGATCGGTGTAAGACCGAGCTCATCTACCTCAAGCAAGTTCAATGCTGCTGTAACCATCTCTGCTGAGAGGGGAGAACGTTTAAGTTGGGCGTAGTCGCGGGCGCGTTTCAAAAGGTAATTTGCAGTGCGAGGGGTTGAGCGGCTGCGGCGGGCGATTTCTTTAACGCCGCTTTCTTCAACCTCTGCCCCCAGGATATCTGCTGAGCGGCGAACAATATCCGCGATGTTATCTTCTGAGTAAAATTCCAAACGATACACGCCGCCAGAGAAACGTGAACGAAGAGGTGCGGATAGGTCCGCTACGCGTGTCGTCGCAGCTATCAATGTGAAAGGGGGAAGGGGTAAATCCAACGTGCGCGCTGAAGGTCCTTTGCCAATAATGATATTGAGAGAGCCAGACTCCATGGCGGGGTAGAGGACTTCTTCAATAGAGCGAGAAAGGCGGTGAATTTCGTCGATAAACAAAATATCACCAGGGGCTAGGTTTGTAAGAAGCGCTGCTAAATCGCCAACGCGTTCAATAGCAGGGCCTGAGGTTGAGCGAAGCGTTCCGCCAAGCTCGTTTGCGATCAAGTGTGCAAGAGTTGTCTTGCCTAGGCCTGGTGGGCCATAAAAAAGGATATGTTCAGGAGGGTTTTGGCGCTCTTTTGCAGCACCTAAAAGGATCTTTAAGTTGTTTTTTATTGTTTCCTGCCCGATATATTCATCAAACGTAGAAGGGCGGAGGGCGGTGTCCAAAAAGGCGTCATTCCGGGGCTGGACAATTGGTTCCTCAGATGTGCTTGACATGCAATATTTACTATGCTAGGATATTCTCAGTTCGGGCTACAGAGATCTCTAAGCAATCTCGGCGTCACACTAAGGACGTTTCGGCATTTACTTTATGTAAATTGCGGAGGCTATCCTCATGAGTGACACGCTTTTCGACTTGATTGAAATGTTGCTTAGAGATCTCTTGGCCTGAACCTACTCCAACTCTACTCCTCCCTACAAAACCCGCAACGTTGACCGTTGCGGGTTTTGTGTTTTTGGAGAACTGGCTTTTTATATAAAAGATTGTACAGTGTCACGCAGATTGGAGGTGCACTATGCAAGTTCCTGCGACGGATTTTGCGACCAGAATCACATGCAACTACTGCAATCAAGTTGTTGCGGAAGGGGACATGGATGTTCATCTGTGTCACGAGATGCCGAGGCGTATCTGGAATTTCCAGAACATAGAAGTCGTGCATCGGCGTAAGGTCCGAAAGGAGAAAAGGTGCAGGGTTATTTTTCGGACTCTCTACCTTCTTGTGGCGCTTGTAAGCGTACTTGGCGCAGTATGTACCCACGAGTACGAAAAATATCTTCTGTTTGGAGCGTTGGTGACCGCGGTCACCATGCTTGTTCATCTTCTTGTGCTGGAGGATTAAGGAAACTATAAAAGGCCGCTCACCGAAAAGTGACGGCTTTTTCTTTTTATATACCTGTATTCAAATCGACCACACGCCCTAATTCTTCAAGAGAGGTGACGCCACGAAGAACTTTAAGGATGCCGTCTTCCTGCATAGTAGGAATAGCTTGTGCGCGAGCGGCCATAGCAACTTCGCGTTCAGATGGTTTGCTGCGCAAGATTTCTTCAACAGGCCCATCCATAAAGATTGCTTCAAACACACCAATGCGGCCTTTGTAGCCGCGGTTATGGCAGACCTCACATCCTTGCTCGTTTGCTACTGAAATCGTTGAGTGGTTTTGTGGAATGAGAGATTTATCCAAGATGCCGTTCAAAT
Source organism: Candidatus Adlerbacteria bacterium RIFOXYC1_FULL_48_26 (assembly GCA_001773575.1). Taxonomy (GTDB): domain Bacteria; phylum Patescibacteriota; class Minisyncoccia; order Phycocordibacterales; family SBAW01; genus GWA1-54-10. Next base: position 45,093 of record MEXB01000004.1, read on the forward strand.
ACGTATCAATTATTTTTTGTTCATCAGGAGTTGCTTGGCGGACTTGCTTACACTTTACGCACAACTTTCTAAGAAGACGTTGTGCCATCGCAACGCTCACCGCAGAACTCAAAACTTTTTCGCTAATACCTAGGTCAATGAGGCGGGGGAATGAACCTGCTGCATCGTTTGTGTGCAATGTAGAAAACACCAAGTGTCCTGTCAGTGCGGCGTTGATAGCCACCTCAGCCACTTCGCCGTCGCGGATTTCTCCCACCATGATAATGTCGGGGTCTTGGCGGAGTGCGCTGCGAAGGCCGGCAGCGAAACTATAATTTTTCTTATCAACCTGTGTTTGAACAATACCGTTCAAGTGATATTCCACAGGGTCTTCAATCGTAATGATTTTTGTTTGCGGAGAATTTACCTTACGCAAAAAGGCATAGAGCGTAGTGGTTTTACCGGAGCCAGTAGGGCCGGTGGTCAAAATCATACCGTTTGGTTTTGCTACCTCGCGTTCAATACGTGCCAAAAGTTTTGGTTCAATACCAAGCTCTTCAAGCGGAACTGAAATTGCTGATGGATTCAAAATACGCATCACCATCGTCTCTGAGTAGTTACCAGGCAACACGGATGAGCGGATTTCTATTTCCTCACCTTTGATTTTTATACTGAAGCGTCCGTCCTGTGCATCTGCAATGATGTTGAGTTTTAAGCCAGACAAAAGCTTTAAGCGGGAAAGCAACAAACGATATGTTTCGTTATCAAGCGCGAGAACGTCAATAAGTACGCCGTCGAGACGGTAACGCAAGCGAACTTGTGTTTCTTCAGGTTCAAAGTGGATGTCAGACGCACCTGTTGCCATCGCTCCGGCCAAGATAACTTCCAGAATGCGGGTAATGCGGTAGGTGTGCTTTGTTGATTTCACTGCCTCTTGTATGAGGTTGCCTACGTCTGCCAAGCTCGTGACCTCGGTAAGAAGTTTTTCAAGCTCCTCATTAGAGAGGTTGAATACGCCGGCTTTTGTCTCTGTTGCGTAGGAAAGTTCTGCGTAACGGTCATACGCACGCTTCAAACTTTCCCCCGATGCCATAAAGAGAACAGGGCTATAGCCAGCTTCGGTAAGGCGCTGAATCTCCATTTTTACTTTAGGGTTTTCAGGTGAACGCACTGCAACGCTGATACGTTTGCCAACTTGGCCAAACACAGCCATCTCCGCTTCGCGGGCCATAACTTCAGGAATAATACGAAGCGCGTCGGCGCTTACGGCAACAAGAGATAGGTCTATATACTCCACGCCGTATTTTTGCGAGAGCATTTGTGCAAGTTCTTCCTCCTCGCGCTTTCTGAGGAAATCCAAACGCTTATTTTGTTCTGCGTCTGCAAAGACAACCATGTCTATATAATACAACGCATTTCTGTAAAAATTTGTTAGACTGGCCAATATGAAAGTGAAGAAGGAAGGGCTCGGGGAATTAGTGAGGGAAGTGCTTGCTTCAGTAAAGCTCGCTTCAGCATCCGCGACAGTTGTTGCCTTGAAGGGTGACCTTGGCGCGGGTAAGACAACCTTTACTCAAGAGTTAGCAAAACAGCTTGGCATTACTGACGCAGTGCAAAGCCCAACATACGTTTTGATGAAGTCGTACCCGATCAACTTCAACGGTTTTACAAAACTCATCCATATAGATGCGTACCGTTTGGAAAAACCAGAAGAATTTTCTGCTCTTCAACCAGAAACATTTTTACATAATCCAGAAAACCTTGTTGTTATTGAGTGGCCTGAGAGGGTGGAGGGAGTCCTTCCGACCCGAGATTTGCTCATAAACTTCACCCATACGGATTCTGAGGAAGAGCGGTATATTGAAGTGGTATGACGGATCGAAAAAGACTGGTTTTGTTGGACACGCACGCGATTTTGCATCGGGCGTACCACGCGTTGCCAGACTTTGCCTCTAAAAAAGGGGAGCCAACAGGTGCGCTCTACGGCGTTGTCTCTATGCTTCTAAAAATTATCGCGGACTTTAAGCCCGACTATATTATTGCGGCGGGGGATTTGCCCGGGCCAACTCTCCGCCATGCGGCGTTTGAAAACTACAAAGCGCAGCGTAAGGAAACAGATGATGCGCTTGTTTCGCAGATTGTTCGTTCACGCGATCTATTGGAGGCGTTCGGCATTCCCCTCTATGAAATGGCAGGGTACGAAGCTGACGACATCATCGGCACTGTAGCGAAAGAACTAAAGAAAGAAGTCGATGTTGTTATCGCATCAGGCGACATGGACATGCTCCAGCTTGTTGATGACGACAAGGTAACTGTCTTTACGTTTAAGAAAGGAATCAACGACACGATTGTATATAACGAAGCGGCGGTACAAGAACGTTTTGGTTTTGGCCCTTCGCGTATTCCAGACTATAAAGGTTTGCGCGGTGACCCGTCTGACAATATTCCTGGAGTAAAAGGAATTGGTGAAAAGACCGCGAGCACGCTGATACAACAGTTCGGCAGTGTTGAAGATATATATAAGGCCCTTAAGAAAGATCCAGAAAAACTTGGAGAGGCTGGAATAAAAGAGGGAATGATAAAGAAGTTGCAGGAACAGGAAGAAGAAGCTCTGTTTTCTAAGGAGCTGGCAACAATACACACCTCAGTGCCTATTCGTTTTTCATTGCCAAAAGAAGAATTCCGCAGCAACCTTTCAGAAAAGAAAGTTACTGCAATGCTCGAGGAGTTTGATTTCCGTTCGCTCGTTCCGCGCATGAGAAAACTGCTCGACTCGTCTATCCGAAATGAAGAGTTGTTTGCAGAAGTGCCTGCAGAGGAAAAACCTCTACCGGAAGATTTCCATGAAGTTGCGCTTGCGGTCTCTGTGCTCGACGCAACAAACAGTGAACCAACGCTTGAAGACATTTACCGCATGGGGAATAGCGAGGATTTTGCTACAGCAAAAAAGAATATTCTTGCAGAGATACAGAAAGAGAATCTTGATTTTATATATAACAAAATGGAGATGCCTCTTTCTCCAGTGCTCCGCCGCATGGAGGCGCGTGGGGTGCTCGTAGACAAAGATTTTCTAGCAAAGCTTTCAACGGAGTACCACGAAGAGCTGGAGAAAATTGCTGCACGTATTTACGAAGCAGCGGGAGGGGAGTTCAATATTAATTCCCCAAAACAATTAGGAGACATACTTTTCGACAAACTTGGACTTGCGGTAAAGAATCAGAAAAAAACAGCAGGTGGGCAGCGTTCAACGCGCGAGTCTGAACTTGAGAAGATGCGCGAACTGCATCCTATCGTGGATGATATTTTAAAACACCGCGAATTGCAGAAACTTCTTTCTACGTATATCGACAGTATTCCAACCTTGCTGGATAACGAGAATCGCCTCCACACTTCATATATACAAATAGGTGCGGGAACTGGCCGTATGGCATCGAAGAACCCTAACTTGCAAAACATTCCTATTAAGAGTGACCTTGGTCGTGCTATTCGCAATGCGTTTATCGCAAGCCCTGGTATGGAGCTTGTGACCTTCGACTATTCGCAGATCGAACTTCGCGTTGCAGCATTTCTTTCTAAAGACCCAACACTTACAGAGATCTTTAAAACTGGGGGAGATGTCCATACAGAAGTAGCAACGCGCGTCTTCCACGTTAAACCAGAAGATGTGACGTATGAAATGCGTCGACGCGCCAAGGTTATTAACTTCGGCATTATCTACGGCATGGGTGTGAATGCGCTTCGTGAGTCTCTCGGCACAACGCGTGGAGAGGCTCAGGAGTTTTATGATCAATATTTTGCAGCCTTTCCACGACTCGCAAAATATCTAGAAGAAATAAAAGCCGATGCGACACGAACAGGGTACACGCAGACACACTTCGGCCGCATTCGATACTTCGAAGGGTTAAAGTCGCCAATTCCATACATCAAAGCAGCGGCTGAACGTGCCGCAGTAAATGCACCGTTCCAGGGAACCGCAGCCGACTTGCTCAAACTCGCGATGATAGAGATTGGCGCATGGGTAGAAAAAGAGAATCTGGGAGACGATGTGCACATGCTTCTCCAGGTACACGACGAATTGGTATTTGAAATTAAGAAATCAGAAGTTGAATCTGCCGCACAACAAATCAAGAAACGTATGGAGGGGGTTATGTCTGAAAAAGAGAGTGGGGGTATTCCATTTCTTGCTGAAGGAAAGATTGGAAAAAACTGGGGTGAGATGAAACCGCTAAAAGTATGATTCATGTAATTGTTGGAAACGCGCCGCAGCAAAAATTCTCCGGAGCGAGCCGCGAAAGAGGCGCAAGCGAGCGAGGAGAAGTTTTTGCGCAGGCGATGGATCTCAAATGGGAAACAATCACCATTGAAGAGTTGGCGGACATCGCATCAACTCCAACTCTGTTTGGTGGTTCACAAACCTATAAACTCGCTGGTGCTATTGCAGGTGAGAGGGGAGAAGAGTTCCTAGAGTTGGCGGACGGTTTGGTGGAGTCGCCACACACCTTCATTTTTGAAGAAGAAAAACTTCTTAAGAAACCAACCGATATTCTCAAAAAAGCTGGAGCAAAATTAGAGATCCACGAGCCAAAGAAAAAAGAGGAGACGTTTAACATGTTTGCATTGGCAACAGTGTTTGGCACCCGCGATCGCAAGAAACTCTGGCTTATGCTCAATAAAGCCTCTCGTGCAGGCGCGGCCCCTGAAGCTGTTGCCGGCATGATGCACTGGAAAGTCCGCGACATGATGGCTAAAGGCAGCTCTACATACAAAAAAGAAGAATTGCAAAAGATATCGCGCACGTTGGTGACCCTGTACCACGACTCCCACCGCGGAGCAGGGGACCTCGAGCTTCTTCTTGAGCGCTTCGCGCTCAAGCTATAATTGCAGGTAATGGCAAAAGGCTTTTTTCTAGGACTGCTCGGACTCTTTTTTGCGACAGTTCTTATGTTGTTTGCATATCAACTCAATATGCTACCTGCGTCTGTGTATCCTTTTGCATACAAAATCATGCAGGCATTCTCATTTATTGCACCTGTCCCTCCAGCGCTTGAGAAGTTTGAAGGTACATGGGTTGTGACGTTTACTCCTACGCGGCCGCAGTCGGACCTTGGTACCTGCGCAATCCCAAGCGGCTTATTGCGTACGCACGCAGGTGCATTTACTGGTAATGTCGGATCTTCAGTGCCTATTAAGGCAAGTACAACTGACGACGGCAGGCTTACGGGTGTTATTGGAAACGGTTCGACACTGCGAAAAGGAACGCTTGTCGCCTACATAGAGAAGGGGGCAGGCCAAGGAACATGGAAAGATGATTTTGAATGTGAGGGCAGCGTGCTGTTAACAAAACAACAACTGGTAACGGACCCTATACAAGGGAAGGTGGTGTCATCTGGGGACGACAGCATACTGGTGCGCAGCGGCGAGCTTCGTTCATTGCGGCCGGGTATGCCGCTGTATCGTGGAGATATAATCGAAGCTCACAGTGGCACAGTGTTGCTTGGCATGGGGGCTGCGTTTGAGACAGCAGTAAACCTCACTCCTTCTATGACCTACAAAGTCGGGCAGTGATGTGATAGAGTGCACAAGTAAAAATGCGCCCATAGCTCAGTCGGTAGAGCGGCTCCCTTTTAAGGAGATGGTCCCAGGTTCGAATCCTGGTGGGCGCACTAAAGTAAGTTTTGTTACCTTTTTTGAAACCCGCAGTTCTAATGGGTGTCTAGAACTAACTAAACAAAAAGTATGAAAAATAAGGTGCTGGGATTAGCCGGGGAGGCCGCTCCGATGGAGTAAGGCCTCCCCGGCGTATTTATTTAAGAAGGGTGAACATTGCGACACCAGCCGCCACGGAAACATTCAACGACTCCTTTTTGCCACGCATAGGTATCTGGGCAATGACATCGCACTGCTTGAGGGTTGGTTTTGATACCCCCTCCACCTCATTGCCTAATATAAGTGCAAGTTTCTCGCCTTTCTTTGGTTTGTACTTGAATAGGTTTACCGACTTTTTATCGAGCTCTATCGCGACAATAGTAAAACCCTCTTTCTTTAGTTGTTTGATAGCCGCCCCAATTGTCTTGAGTTGAGTCCAAGGCACCATGTTTTCCGCGCCAAGAGACACCTTTGCAAAGTCTTTACGGGGCTGCCCAAGGTGGTCGATAGGCGAAGGGGAGTAGCCTGTGAGGATTATTTTAGAAACGCCAGCGCCATCCGCCGTGCGAAATATTGAACCAACGTTATGAACGCTGCGGATATTATGAAGTATGACGGCTGATTCCATTTTGCCACTCTAACAAACTAGAGCGGTAAATCCATCGCGAATGCGCCTCCGCCAGTGACAAGCAATGAGAGACAGATAACAAATACGAGTACGTATGTTCCGCGTGAGAGGGGAACGAGGTGTTGAATGCGGTTAGGAAGAAACAGGCCGTACTTCAACGCGATAGCTCCACCGAGGATGGCTGCGCCTTGTGTCCCGTACCCGAAGAACAATGCAAACGCTGTAAGCATTGTGATGCTGGTGGCAATCCAAACGAGCGCCAGGCCAGGCTTACCGATAATAGGAAGCTCTGTCTGCATAGCAACGCGGCGGTTTTTCAATATGTAATATGCGCTGTAGCCAAGGCAAAACGCTGCAGCTATGCGTAAAAGTGTTGGAGCGAGATGGCCAAGAAACAAAATTTCTGGAAATGGATTAAGCATATATTTATACTACCGCGTTTAAAAGTTTCTGCAGTTCTTCTTCTGCAACCTTTCTGTCACTCCACTCTTGTTTAGATTTACGAGGTCCCATGATGTAGGGGTCTGTGCCTTTGCCAGTGATAAGAACAACAGAACCTTTGTGTGCAAGGCGTAGAGCCGCTGCGATAGCCTCGCGGCGGTCGAGGATAACTTGAGGTTTATGAACTACAAAACCTGATGCAATTTCATTCACAATCTTATTTGGGTCCTCATCATACGGATCTTCATTAGTAAGTATTGCTGCAGAAGCACGTTCATCGGCAATCTTTCCCATCTGGGGGCGCTTCCATTGGTCGCGACCGCCACCTGTTGAGCCCATAACGCAGATAATGTCTTTACCTTTGTATGCTTCGAGCAACGCTTCAAGTGAGTCTGGGGTGTGAGCGTAGTCCACGACAACGCGGAAATCCTGGCCGCACTCAACACTTTCTGCACGGCCAGCAACGGCAGGCACATGTTCAAGGGCCTTACGCATAACGTTCTGCGGAACGCCAAGTGCGTCACAGAGAGTTATTGCTGCAAGAATATTTCTTAGATTGAAAAGCCCTGGCATTGGAGCAGTAAAAAGTGTCCCGCCTTTGTATACAAAACGAACACTGGTGTCATCGACGGTATACGGCTGTGCGTCCTGGAGTGAGAAGGGGAGATGATGCTCAACATCTATGTTAAGGAAAGTTTCTCCATATCTGTCGTCTACGTTTGCAACAATGTAGCGTGGGCGCTTCTTCGATTCTTCCAAATGCTGTGCAAGTTTTAGTTTCGCAGCGACATACGCTTCCATGCTTCCATGAGATTCAATATGTTCTGGTTGAAGGTTGGTGAAAATAAGTGCATCCAACTCGATTCCTTTGTGGCGGAACTGGCGAGCACCTTCAGAAGTCATTTCAATAACTGCGTGGGTGCAGCCGGCATCAACTGCTTTGCGCAAAAACTTTTGCAAGTATGCGCGGCCAGGCATTGTCATCTTGAACAAGTTCGGCTCGCTCTGGTCGCCGATTTTAAATTGCACCGTAGATGCAAGCGCTACTTTATGCCCATTAGCTGCAAGTAAGGTGCGAACAAGTTCTGATGTTGTAGATTTTCCTTTTGTTCCTGTTACTCCAATGACAAAGAGTTTTTTAGAAGGGAAGCGGCACACTACCGCGCCCGCGTAGGCGAAGAGAAGGTGATACCAACCGATAACGCGTTTTGGAATTAAATCGCGGATCATATTATGCGTGTTTTGCGGTGCCAAGGTATTTAAGGGCTGCGGCAAGCCTCTCATTTACTGACGAGCTAATGATCCCTTCACTTACCGAACCCGCTTCTTTAAGTGCGTGGCGTGCTTCGTCGGCGCGGTAGCCTAGGGCCATCAAGGCTTCAATAACTTCGGCGTCATCAGACGAGCCTGCAAGAGGGGAACCAGATATACCAGAGAGAAATGTTATTTTGTCGCGGAGCTCAACAACAAGACGTTCTGCGCTTTTCTTGCCAATGCCAAATACCTTAACGAGCATAACTGAGTCGCCTGCAGCGATGGCGCGTTTGAGGGAGACAACATCCGCAACATTTAATATTCCAAGGGCAGTCTTAGGGCCAATACCAGATACACTCATCAACTGCTTAAAGAAGGCGAGCTCCTCTTCTGTAGGGAAGCCGTAGAGGTCGAGAGCGTCCTCGGCGACCCGCGTATATATAAAGAGAGAAACTTCAGAGCCGGTATTTTTGAGTATATCGAGAGCAAGAAGAGGGGTGCGGACGCAATATCCAACACCACCAACCTCAATAAGTATCTCGCCCGGCGTGGCGGTGCTGCTTAGTCGCCCCGTCAATTTGCCAATCATTCAATAATCATACTCTAGGTCGGCAGCCTTCAGGAAGTTGCTTTTTTAGGAATTAATGCGTAATATCTTCACATATGGCAATTACCAAAGGAGCAAAGAAGGCCCTCCGCCAGTCTGCACGTAAGCAGGCTATGAACCGCACCCGCAAGGATGCGATGCGTGAGGCTACGAAGGCAGTACGTACGGCGCCGAAAGGTGACAAGGCAGCACTCGCTGCAGCGTACAAGGCGATAGACAAAGCACTTAAGCGCGGCATCTTGAAGAAGAACACCGCAGCTCGCCGTAAGGCAAAGGTTGCTAAAGCTCTCGCGAAATAATAAAAACCCCGCCCACAAGGCGGGATTTTTGTTTATAGTCCGTGTAGAATGGGCGCAATGACCGATATCGAGCAGGATTTTATAGAGTTCGTTGCAGACAGAAATAATGAAACTGTTGAAGCTACTCGCGTTCGATACGAAGCTTCAAAGGCGTATCTAAACTTCGGATCAAAAGAATTTTCTGCGCATGGAAGCGCGAACAGCCAGATACTCCAGGTATTTTTTAACGACCAAAGCGAGAAGTCGCTTTTTGAATCATATAGACACCATGCCTACGAGGACATGCTTCGAATGTTGTCGTACTCCTTTGAGAAGCCAGCAACCATAAAAGGGTATGTAAAAACTTTAGTGAAGGCAGTAAAGAAAGGGGATTGGGCAAAAATAACTTCTTTTTTGAGTCGTTTTAAGAAGCGACATGTAAACGGAGAGAAAAAAATCTCTAAAGCAGAATGGTTGCTTGGTGCATACTCAGCTCCAACAGTTCTCGACTATGGATGCGGCATAGCCTCGCTGTCTTTTGAAATGGCGAAGCACTCGCCTCAATCGAAAATAATTCTTGTTGACCTGGATACAGTAAAGCTCGACTTCGTTGAATTTAGATTTAAAAAGCATGGGATTAGCTACGAGATAGTACGTATACAGGAACATAATCAGTATCCAGAACTGCCACGCCATACCATCTGTATAGCTACAGACGTTCTAGAACATCTCCACGAGCCGCTTGTGGCATACGCGCATATTCGAGACAGTATGGAACAAGGGGGAGTGCTATACGGAAACTTCGAGAACCACAAAGAAGAGATGTTCCATGTACATGCTGATATGAAAGATGTGCGTGAGGCTGTAGCTAAAGACTATGACGAAGTGGATAGAGGCCTTTACCAAAAACGTTAAAAAAGAAAAACCACCCGATAAGGGTGGTTTTTTATTTCTTCACTGGGAAGAATTGTATAGGGAAGGAAACTTCCTTCACGAAGACCCAGAACGAAACTCTGCCTGAAAGATTCTCCCCGCTACGTCGTAGGGCAAATCTGTAGGTGACGCCAGTTTCTTGGTCAGTGTGCTTGATGGTGAGTGTCCCATCATTCAGGAGCGCCACGCCTGTAGCGGCTCTTCCTCGAGCTTTAATCGTGTAGTTGCACTGGTCGCTGAAGTCCAGGTCGAGCGGTTCGTCGTAAGGGTTATGCCGTTGTCCGACAATTTCAGCGCACGAGCTGATGGGGGTCGTCGGGGCTGTTTGCGCATACGCGGTGTTTCCGAGAAAGAGAACCGCGGACAGCGTCAGTACAAACGTACGCATAAGGGTCTCCCTTCAAAGAGGTTCAACTGACTATAGTTATAACGCAAAACGCGCCCGAAGGCGCGTTTTTGCTTTTTTTGTGCTCCCGGTAGGAATCGAACCTACATTACAAACTCCGCAAGCTTGCGTCCTATCCATTGAACGACGGGAGCGATTAACACACACTACGGTAAAACAAGCGATTTTACAACCCGAAAATTTCTGAGATATGTTCGATTAGGAAAGGTTTTCTGTCTTCCTCTTCGGCTTCTTTTGCGTATTTCAAACACAACGTGCGAACTTGTTCGCTGTGGTCGGCGCTGTCGAGCGGGATTATGATGCGCGGCATAAGGAGGGAGTGGGTGGTGAGGTAGAGACGAGGTTCTTCTTTTGCTTGGTCTACATGTATCCAGAACGCATCTACAGATTTCCACGCGTACAGAGTGCCGTCGAGTGTTGCTCCGCGTGCATCAAGCTTCACCTGATGTTCTCGCGGGCCGCGAACATTGAGCGTGCCTATAGAAATGCCACCGATAAGCAGAATAAGACCCAACAATATATTTCCAAAAAGTATTGAGGCGCCTGTGCCAACTACAGTTAAGAGGCCGAGCGCCCAGTACCAGTCGGTTGAATGATCTTTATGTTCGTGCGTAAGCACGTGCCAAACGATTTCCTCCGGCTGGGGCATGCGTAAAGTATACACCGGTGTATTAAACTGCTTCATAAAATCTTTGTAATCAAGGTATTACTATGAACGTCTTCATACTGTGATTACTCGAACTAACTAAACTCATACATATATGCACTTACTTATAGTTGAGGACGAAGAAAAGTTAGCAAAAGCCCTTAAGAAGGGGCTTGAGATGCGCGGGTATGCCGTAGATTGGCTTCCTGATTCTGAAAAAGCACGTTCGCGCATCATTATGTATCGCAACGAATACGATCTTGTGTTGATGGATTTGATGATGCCGACGCTGGATGGCGCGGCGCTTACTCAAGCAGTGCGCGCAGAGGGAGTTACTACACCAATTATTATCCTGACCGCGCGTGATGAGACAGAACATAAGGTGGACCTGCTCAACAAGGGCGCTGACGACTATATCGTTAAGCCATTCTCATTTGAAGAACTTATTGCCCGTATAAATTCTGTGCTCCGCCGCCCTGCAGAGTCTAAGCCCGTAGTGCTCCAGGTTGGGGCTATCGAGATGGATCCTGCAACGCGCACAGTAAAGGTCGATAAAGGAGAAGTAGATCTCACACTCAAAGAGTTCTCGTTGCTCGAATGTTTTATGCGCGAGCCTAATGTCGTGCTCACCCGTGAGAAACTCTTCGACCATGTGTGGGACTTCAATCTTCTCTCGTGGTCTAACGTGTTGGATGTACACATGAAAAACCTACGCAAGAAACTCAGCACCAAACACAACGACACGTACTTCGAAACCGTTCGCGGGGTAGGGTATAAGCTAGTCACAGCGTAAATATGTAGGCACGCAAAACCCCGCATGAATGGATGCGGGGTTAGCGTTACTTCAGCTCGAGGCTAGTGGAAGAGGGCGTGTTTGAAGAATCCAAAACCACGAGAGAAGATTCCAACTATGGTTGCGGCAATACTCGTGTCAGAGTTTGTATTGCCTGCAAGAACTACGTTCGAGCCAACTGCTATTGCTGCCGATGTCGTTGCCTCACCGTTTACGCGATATACGGTTGAGCTGTCAGCTGTAACGGTAGTAGTTGCTTTTGTGCCGTATGGCTTGATGGTGAATGTTGAACCGTTAACCGATGTCACAACGCCTGCACCTACTGCGCCATTGGCTGCAAGTACTGCGCGGACACGGAGTGCTGAGTTAGAAACCTTTTCTGCGGTTATAACAGAGCCGTTAACTGTGCCCTTAACCGTTACAGTGTCGCCGACTTTCATCTGGCCGATGGTGGCATTTGTGTCACCTTCGCCCTTAATCTCTGCGTTAGCGGCATTAACTGTATAGGTTGTGTTGTTCTTTGCAGTTACCGTCAATGTAGAGCCATTGATTGCAGTAACAGTCGCGCTGATGCGGATGTCGCCGCTGGTAGGGGCTGCTGGTGGCTGTGGAGCTGTTCCACCGTGGAGCAAGAAGTTAATACTATTTTTCCAAGACAACTCTGTCTTTGCGTTGTCCCCAGACTTCCATGACTTGTCTCCGTCATTGTGTGCGCTCGCAAGCATAGGTGATGCTACGAGAAGCAACGCTGCTGCACTGCTTGCAAGAAAGTAATTTAATTTTTTCATGAGTTTTTATGTACGAGTAGTTTATCTACTAATATCAGCCTTATTAGGCCGACCTATGTGAAGACGTACTACCTCATGAGCTATTTACACGAAATTCGAATTACGACACGAAACTATAAAAAAGAAAACGCCAGCTTTTCAGCTAGCGTTTGTGTTTCCAAAGGGATTTTTCCCCTTAGCTGTCGCTTTCTCTTCCGGCCAATGGGCGGAAAGGGGAAGCGGTTTTCCGTAATGTTCGCAGAGTTTCCTGAGCCCAACAAGCATCTGTCGCTCGACTTCGTCCGTGGGCCCGAATTCGAGAAGAGATTCCATCCGGTCCCGGGCATGGTTGACACTGCTGTAGCCTCGGAAATTCAAGGCCTTCGCAACTGCTTCAATAGTGCAGTGTGCGTACCGTGTCATAAAGTAGGCTACCACTTGGCGAGGCCGGGAAATTTCTTGCGCACGGCTTTTGCTGAGAAGCTCGGAGGGCTTCATCTCAAAAATCGTCGCAGCCGTCTCCACGATCTCCTTGAGAGGCAGCCTCTTTAATATATCCACCTCCGCCACGGACGATGGAAGGGGGAAGCTTGTCCTGATGGCGGGGTGGCTCGTGCGTGGAGCGCTGTCTCGCAGCTGTAGATTTTTCTGCCGAGCCTCCGCCTCGGCCTTCTCCTTGGCTATCCGCTCAGCGCGAACGTTCGGGTTTTCGTGCCCGCCGCCAACATATGGCGGCATAACAGCCTGCGGCCGCAGAGACCGCAGAAGATCCAAACCCGTCACGCCCTTAGTGTCTTTCGACTTATCTTGCGGTGAGGACATGAGAAGTCTCCCAAGTTGTACCAACTGACACCACAATACTGTCGCGCCCCAATTTTGCAATAGGGGATTTGTCTTGGAAAAAAATTCCAACATGCTATGGTGAACCACGGACAACGTTGAGGTGCAGAATGCAGATACTAGCAGGAGACCGCTTCTTCGAGATTCTCATGGACCTCGCCCGTGAGCGGCAAGAGTCCGACATGCTCGAAGGTCTGGAAAAGGAGGGCTTTGAACATAAGCTCTTCCAGTCCAAACGCATGGACTCGCTCGGTTCCGTACAGTTTGTGATGGCGCTCGAAGATCGGCTCGAGAAGGAGCTTGGGCGAAGGATTGAGTTTTCCATGACGAACCTGTCCTATGAGCAGTCCGTTCTGGAACTTTACGCGGCAACCAACCAATTGCTGGGGCAGACATAAAGAGGCTTAACCGCCTCTTTTCTTTTTCCCTAAAAATATGTGGATTTGTTTTCGCGGAATCCTCAGTTATAGTTTTGGAAGATAGCGTAGAGTACCGCAGCAACTCCCACGGAGGGTAGTGATGCCGTTTGAAAATATGCCATCTCCGAATTTGCCGAACAAAGCATTTTTTCTCTTGAGAGAGGTCGTCCGAGGAGGAACAATCTGCTTCGATTCTTCCGACGAGACCTGCACCAAGAAGGAGGAGAGGACAGAAGGTCTGACGCGCACACGCAAGAAGGTGCTCGGGCTTACCGTTAACCGGACCGTATTCGGCCGCGAAGCCTTCAATGAACTGCTTGTGCGCGGAATCGTCACTGAAGAAGGCGACCTCGCCGACGGCATGCTCGAAGTCTATAAGGGCATCGCCAACGCTCCTTCGCCTGGAAGTAAGTGCCGTCTCGTCGACGTTTCAAGGTTCATTTACCTCGACACAGGCGTCTCTGAGGCATTCGCAGCAGCTCCGGCACTTGCCGCCGACTAGGCATCGGCAGGACACTACACTAAACGCGGCCACAAGCCGCGTTTTTCTTTTCCCATTTATTTATGCGAACCTTACTGCGGAGGAGGTGAGATTCGAACTCACGGTACCTTGCGGCACTCCTGTTTTCAAGACAGGTGCGATAGACCACTCTGCCACTCCTCCAATGCAGAACACAATACACTTTTTCTGGTTATTGCGCTAGAAAAGGTTCCTGACACCATACCACTTGACGGATACAGTCCGTTTTGTGTGAAGTCTTAAAGATGTTGGTAAGTTGGCCTAAAACTAGCTGCTTTTTTAAAGGCCCACTGCTATACTGACCTTAGCGATATTATGGACAAAAAAACTTATCGAACATTGGACTTATTTGCAGGTATAGGAGGAGTAAGGATGGGTTTTGAACGTGCTGGGTTTGAGACAATCTTTGGAAATGATTTTGATGCATACTGCAAGGTAACCTACGATTTAAACTTTAAAGACACTCCACTGGTGGTCGCTGATATAGCGAAAATTAAAAGCGCGGATCTCCCAGACTTCGACATATTGCTCGGTGGGTTTCCATGCCAACCATTTTCAGTTGCTGGGTATAGAAGAGGTTTCCTAGATACAGGACGAGGGGATCTGTTTTTTGAAATCATAAGAATTTTACGCGACAAGAAACCACGCGCTGTCTTCTTGGAAAATGTAAAGAATTTGAGTTCGCATGATAAAGGAAGGACCTTCAATATCATTTCCGAGGCATTAGAGGATCTTGGTTATCATGTAACAACAAAAGTTCTTAACAGCATGAAGTATGGAAATGTTCCTCAGAATAGGGAGCGTGTATATATTGTCGGATTCAAGTCGAAGAAAGCGCTAGAAGCTTTTGAATTTCCAAAACCTGTTGAATTAACGAAAACTGTTAACGCTCTACTCGAGAAAGAAGTTGAAGAGAAATACTACTACAACAAATCCCCACTCTATAAAGTACTAAAGGAGTCAATGACATCTAAGGAGGTTGTCTACCAGTGGCGTAGGAAATATGTTCGTGCAAACAAGAGCGGGGTGTGCCCAACCTTGACTGCAAACATGGGAATGGGTGGACATAACGTCCCACTGATCAAAGATCATAAGGGTATTCGAAAACTAACTCCAAGAGAATGTGCAAGAATTCAAGGATTTCCTGAGAATTACAAGCTTCCTAAGAATCTTCCCGATACCAAGCTTTACAAACAGTTTGGAAACTCGGTTACCGTCACTGTTATCGAGCGCGTTGCCAAACAGATAAAGAAAGCGCTAGACTCAGGGAACAACGATGTTGTTTCTAGAGCACCAGCCAAAAGAGCAGGTAGAGTGCTACAACCGACTGCTTAAGGCTGTCGGGTCTTTGTCCAAGCTATTTTCTGAGGCGCCAGAACCATATTTGGCTTATAGGGCGGCTGAAAATTTATTTTGTAAGGCTTTTATAGCCGAGAATCTTTCTCGTTCTGATGCCTCAGCTGACGCCTCCAAAGACAGGGTGGGGATTGGTCTCAAGACCTTTCTTAATGGGAATGGTCGTAGTCTGCAAAAAGTGGCAGAATTTAACAACGATTTAAATCTTTTTAGATCACTCGGACCTGAAGACATGGTCAGGAAAGTGGCCGAGTTGCGAAATGAACGCTTGGAGACAACGAAACGCATCTACAATCTTGATAAAATAATATATCACTGTGTCACTCGTACAGTTGGGAAGATGCTCGTGTACGAGACTCCGGCACATCCGATAGATATCGAGACTATAAAAAACGTAGAGGTTTCGCCTAGAGGAAATACCATCACATTTTCAGACTCTCTCGAGGAATATTCCTTCAGTATTTCCAAGAGCACGCTTTCTAAGCGTTTTGTGACTCCAGAAAAGGTGCTTCTTGAGCTTCCGGTGAGGATTGTTTCAGATCCTTTCGAAGAAGTGGAAAAGTTGATCACGGAAGCTGGGCCTATTTTCGCACCAATAAAAGTTCAGCCTCATGTTTTCCTCCCTCTCTATTCTATGAGAGGAGAGAAGCGTGTTCCGGAAAGTAGTGGCTTGAACCAATGGAATGCTCGTGGACGGAAGAGAAATCCTGATGAGGTATATATTCCAATCCCTGCCTGGGTCCACAAAAAATTTTCAAAGTTCTTTCCTGCGACCAACGATGAGGTATTTAATCTGACCTTACCAGATAGAACTGTGTTGAGCGCTAGTATGTGCCAAGAAAACAGGAAGGCTTTGATGAGTAACCCCAACACCGTCCTTGGAAAATGGATTTTGCGCGATGTTATGAATCTCGGAGAAGGGGAGCTCGCTACCTACGAAAAATTGCAAACGATGGGCGTAGACAGTGTGGTCGTTTATAAAGTGGATAGTGAAAATTACGATATAGATTTTGCTCCCGTAGGTTCTTACGAGAAATTTCTAGAGGAAAACAATAAACCTACTGAAGGGGCGGAAGATTATCTGGACGAAGAGGGGGAATAAGAAAGTTTGTACATACTGAGCTTTGCGCTATGCTCAAGGCAACCCACTATGGTTATCTCCAAGACGGTCTTCCAACACTACCTTCAGTGTCCAAAGAATACTTGGCTGAAAATACATAAGCCCGAATTGAAAGAGGAGTTTGTGTTCTCGGAGTTCGACCTGCATCTCATGGAGCAGGGGAATGAAGTAGAGTCGTATGCGCGGTATTTATTTCCCAAAGGGATAGAAGTTTCAAGTGTGGGTGAACATGCAGTCGAAGACACTCTTCGTCTTATGGCTGAGCGCACGCCTGTGCTTTTCCAAGCAACGTTTATAGCTGAAGATTTTATTGTTCGTAACGACATGTTGAAATGGAACCCAGAAACTAGCCTCTGGGATCTCTACGAAGTTAAGGGAACGAACTCCCTAAAGCTTGATCAGAAGGAACGTGATCACGTCACAGATGTTGCCTTCCAGGTTTCGGTGATGCGTCGTGCTCATGTGCCACTAGGGAAGTGCTATCTGGTTCATTTAAATAAAGAATATATACGCGCTGGAGAGTTAGATACAGAAGCATTGTTTACAGTAGATGATGTGACTGATGCTGTTGAAGGGCGTATACCTGAAATAGAGCCAAAAATGGCAGCCGCAATGGAGTATTTAAATCGTGAATCAGAACCATCTGGTGGATGCGACTGTGTATATGCAACGCGCCGTAATCACTGCTCCACTTTTCAGTATTCCAACGCGCACATACCTGAATATTCAGTTCACGATATTTCGCGGATTCATAAAACTAAACTCGAGAATCTGGTTGAACAGAAGATCTATGCGATTGATGATGTCGACCCAGAATTTCACAAGCTCTCTGAAAAACAGACAAGCCAAGTACGTGCACATCAGCTGCAAAAATCAGTTATCGATACTAACGCTATAAAAAATGAACTAAGCGAGTTGAAATTTCCACTGTATTTCTTCGACTATGAGGCATATGCGCCAGCGATACCTGCATTCAATGGGTATGGTCCATATAAGTTCATTCCATTTCAGTTTTCTATACATATTCTGCGTGAACCTGATGGAAAGCTTGAGCATGTAGAGTTTTTACATACAGAATTTTCAGACCCATCTGAAGCTGTTGCTCAAAAGTTACAAGAGGTATATTCCGGCGGGTCGGTAATTGTTTGGCATGAGACATTTGAAAAGACGTTTATAAATGAAAATATTGCAAAACGCTTACCTCATCACGCAGGTTTTTTTAAGGAATTTAACAGCGCAATGTTTGATCTTGAGAAGATCTTTTTAGCTCAGCACTACATTCACCATGGTTTTAGAGGCCGTACTTCTATAAAGAAAGTTTTGCCAGTAATAGCTCCTGAATTCTCATACGCAGATCTTAATATTCATGAAGGTGGCCAAGCATCAAATGAATGGTGGAGGATGGTTGGTCCTACAAGTCTCCCAGAAGAGAGAAAAGAAATTGCTAAAAATTTGAAAGAATACTGCGGCTTAGATACTGAAGCCATGTACGTTATCTGGAAACATTTGATGGAACTTTAAAAGTTTTCCTTCCTATCTAAATACGCTATATTCAACCTATGAAGTATTTGGGTATTGATTATGGAACCAGGCGCATAGGGGTGGCGGTGTCGGATGAGTCGGCGACGCTTGCTTTTCCTTTGGGGGTGGTTGGAAATAGCCCCTCGACTGCGCTCGGGGCACTTAAAGAGGTCTGTGATATCGCGAAGGAGAATGCGGTGGTGCAGGTGGTGATGGGGGAGTCGAAGGATTATAGCGGCGTGGCGAACCCTGTTATGAAAGAAGTTGAGAAATTTAAAGCAGCACTTGAAGCAGAAGGGTTAGATGTGGTGTACGAGCCAGAATATATGAGCAGTATGGCTGCGGCCCGCCAGTTTGCTCCGGAGGAAAAGTCTCGCAAGGCGAACCCAAACCAGGAACTGTTGGACGCATCGGCTGCAGCACTTATCCTCCAAAACTTTTTGGATCGAAACAGAAAACGCGAATTTGAAGTAGAGTAGAAGTACCAAAAGAACTAAAAGTATTTAAAGAAAATGTATGCCAGAAATTTCAATTGATGATTTTAAGAAAGTAGAAATCCGCGTCGGCGAGATTTTGAGTGTCGAGAGAGTTGAAGGAAGCGACAAGCTTTTGAAGTTGAAAGTGAACTTTGGTGCTGAGCTTGGCGAACGCCAAGTGCTTTCAGGCATCGCCGCATATTTCCCAGACGAACAAGTGTTGGTAGGGAAGCGATATCCTTTTGTTACAAACTTGGCCCCACGCAAAATGATGGGCATGGAAAGCCAAGCCATGATTATGGCAACAGGCGGCGGTGATGAACCCCTCCATCTTTTTCCAAGCGACGCGACTCCAGGTTCAATAATTCGTTAGTTCTGCTTCGACTTACGCCACTCCCAGATAACTGGAAGGAACGAAACGATGATGACTACTGCGACGATCGGAACAATATAAAGTTCGAGGTTGGGAATCATGCGGCCCAGGAAGTAGCCCGCAAGGAGGAATATGTCGGCCCAGAGAAAGCCGCCTACGATGTTGTAGATGAGGAACTTTGAATATTTCATTTCGCCCACGCCGGCGATGATTGGTATAAATGTGCGCACTATTGGTATAAAGCGTGCGATGACGATAGCTCGTGCGCCGTGTTTTTCATAAAAGTCTCGCGAGCGTTGAATGTGTTTTTTGTTGAACCAGAAAGAATCTTCTTTCGTAAACAAGCGTGGGCCAATATAGCGGCCAAAAGAATACCCAACACTGTCGCCGATGATTGCGCCGATAGGTACGATAAGAAGCAATATCCATATAGAAAGTGTGCCCTGTGTCGCAAGCAAACCTGCAGTTAAGAGCAGAGAGTCGCCCGGCAAAAAGAATCCAACAAATATGCCCGACTCAGCGAGCACTATAAGAAAGATCCCCACGTAACCGAGGGTTTGAATTATTGCGAGTGGGTCAATGTGTAAGAAACTCATGATGTGTGGCGCTTATGTAATTGATATTTGTATTCATGCCATGTGAGATAGATGAAGGCGATATCAAATATAGTTACACACAGAAGGATAAGTGAGTGGGTGTGGAAAAGTCGGTAACTTTGGTATACGAGAAAGAGGGAAGTGATGCCTATTGAAACTGGGTAGGCCCACAGACGGTTTCTATATAAGTTATATGAAAGAAACATGTTTAGAAGTCCGTGGAAGAGTAGGTATAACCCAACAAAGTTTTTTGTGCTGAGAGAGAGCTGGTTGAGATGGTTGGAAATATATTGAAAGATAAACTCATCTCGGCCCCCAAGAAATTCTTCTTTGGTAAAAAAGACAAACCAGCCACGCAACGTAGGGTGCACACTAGAAAGCAGGTATAAACCCACAGATGTCTCCCACAAGCTGTTTACAGCTTTAAGAAACACTCCTGCCTCAAAGAGCTCGTGCCAAAAACGTTGAGTAAATAGGCGGTGTACCATCTGTGCTCTGTAGTATAGACTACTCGTATCGCCCCTGTAGTTAAACGGATATAACTGCGGACTTCTAAGCCGCTATTCGAGGTTCGATTCCTCGCGGGGGCACAACAAATTTAGATGCTTTATCGGCAGGGAGGATAGTTTGTGCCGTTGGAATAATTCCAAGCCGAATATCCTGGCATTACGCCAGAAGCCGCATCACCCCGGCTCGCGCTGCACCATGTGCTATTTTTTTCTAAATTTACCAAAATCGTATAGGACTGGTACCCTGCTGGCGCGCGGTAGCGGTAGCCATTGCTTCCTGTATTGGTTGGGTCGGCAGGTATTGGGTTTATATACGGTGTTATGTCGGTTGTGCCGGTGTTCATGTTGGCGACAACATAACTTGCGGGGTTGGTAGGGAATCTGTTGTTGTCGTCGTAATACAGGTCAAGAGCTATCTGTATTTGGCGTATGTCAGAAAGTCTTTTTGCATCACGGCTTTTCTCGCGCGCTGCAGTGAGGTTTGCCAAAACAACAGAAGCAAGCACGCCGATAATCGCAATAACCACTAGGAGTTCGATGAGGGTAAAGCCTCGTCGCCAAGATCTCATATTCTTAAAGAAACATATATGTATAGATGAAGCAACGTTGCCTGTACACACCCCAAGGCTGGGTAGGGTAAAGAAAAACCGCGCTTGAGGCGCGGCTTTGTTTACGGTTCCACCCAGGCGGGCAGGGCGATGATGATGAATCCGTGTGGGCCTACGGCTTTGCGGATCTCCCAACCCTTGTTCCACTTAACTCGATGTTCAGCAGGTGCTGGGTACTGAACTGTGGGGATGCTCTCGAGTAGCTTCTTAGCAACATCGAGGCTTGTCTGCGGCTGTGAGTAGTGGAACTCGAACGCAGCGAAGGCGGTCGCGGTGTAGTGCACGCTTCCGCCCGGCTGGCCGTCTCCCATCTCGATCGGCTCACATGCGTAAAAGTACATGGTCCGACTCTCTTTTGCCCCCGTCAGGTGTATGGCGAGAAGTGCAAGATCTGCAGTAGCGTTTCCAACGAGTTCCGACCGCGGCAGTCTGTTGTAGTGCATGAGGCACCTCCTTCTGCCGCCATCCTAACCAGGTACTAAATTTTTGTCCATATACTAGGAGGATGCGTCAGAAAATATTTATTTTTGTAGGGAGCCTTCTTTTACTGGTTGCCTTCGGCGCCACTATCTCCGGCGACTTTTTTGCGCATTACGGGTATGAGGTCCAGAAAGAAAATCCCGCGGCGACTATCTACGCAGAGGTAGAGCCAAGTTACTTCTCACTTATCGTTGAGCCTGACGCTGGGATTACTCCCGTCTTGTCTCGCATAGAGCGCGCAGAGAAATCTATTGACCTGGTGATGTACAAACTCAGCGACACTCAAGTGGTGGAGGCACTCGGTGCCGCAGTGGCACGTGGAGTTTCTGTACGAGTACTTTTAAACGGCGGGTATTACAGTAAAAAAGAATCAGCCAACGATGCAGCCTATGCCGCACTTCAAAAAGTAAACGTGCCCGTACAATGGACGCCAACTAATTTCGCACTGACACATCAAAAGACTTTTGTGTTTGATGGAACAGAAGCGCTTGTAATGACATTTAACTTGCAGTCGAAGTATTACAAAACTGGTCGCGACTTCGCTGTCGCTGTTACCAATCCAAACGATATCGCAGCGATTCAAAAAACATTTAACGCCGATTGGAACGGGGAGTATATTGTTGCACCAAAGGGAGACACACTTTTGTGGAGCCCAGGCTCAGAAGATGAACTTCTACATCTAATTAACTCTGCATCTTCAACACTCGATATATATAACGAAGAGATGGCGGACGCTGACATAACAAAGGCGCTCGTTGCGGCGGCACAGCGCGGCGTTGATGTGCGTCTTAATATGACCTATGCAACAAACTGGAAGGAAGCATTCTTTACACTGCGAGATGCGGGTGTTTCCGTGCGCACATTCCCATCATCATCGAAAATTATCTACATACACGCGAAGATGATTATCGCGGATGGTAAAACCGCATTCGTAGGTTCGGAGAATTTCTCCAATAATTCCCTTAATAAGAATAGGGAACTAGGGCTGATACTCTCAGCTCCGCAGATATTGGAAGGTCTGCAGTCCACCTTCGACACAGACTGGGCAAAATCTCGCCCATTTACGACGATTCAATGATGCGGTATTGTGTGTTCATCGCGCGCTTAGTCCCGACGCCTTGGTCGGGATCCCGACAGAATCGTCGGGACTCAGTTGGTAGCCGCGTCATATATCTGCGCGCTTAGCTCAGTTGGTAGAGCAACTCATTTACACTGAGAAGGTCGGGGGTTCAAGTCCCTCAGCGCGCACACAAATAGACCTTCTAATTAATATATTGGCGCTGCACTATTCTCCAGCAGAGCCCACAAGAAACAAGGTTTTTGTTTATGACACATATCAATTTATTGTTCAGACGGGGTTGGGGTAGCGGCCAAGACGACGGTAGAGAAGGCCATCGTTCTATTAAGATCCCGCGGGGCGGGCACTGGTTCTGGAAGCTTCTCGCATTCTCAGGTCCCGGCTACATGGTGGCCGTGGGGTATATGGACCCGGGCAATTGGGCAACCGACCTGGTCGGCGGCTCGGCTTTTGGCTACTCACTCCTTTCTATTATTTTGCTTTCGAGCCTCTCGGCAATCTTGCTGCAATATCTTGCTGCAAAGCTGGGCATTGTAACGGGCCGCGACTTGGCGGAGATGACAAAGCAGAGCGTTTCTAAACCCGTCGCCCTCTTTTTGTGGGTGATGGCAGAAATAATGATCATCGCCTGTGACTTGGCAGAAATTATCGGCACAGCCGTCGCGCTTTTGCTTCTCTTCCACATCCCAATTGTGTGGGGCGTATGTATTACCGCGCTCGACGTCTTCTTGCTTCTCTACTTGCAGAAGAAGGGGATGCGCATACTCGAGTCGCTCGTCATCTGCCTTATCGCTATCATCGGCGTATGTTTGGGTATTGATGTATTGATGGCAAACCCATCACTCGCCGGCATATTTGCAGGGCTCGTTCCAACTCCTGCAATCTTTGCAAGCACAGACATGCTCTATGTTGCTATCGGCATCATCGGCGCAACAGTTATGCCGCACAACCTCTACCTACACTCATCTCTCTCTCAAACTCGTGCGTACGAAGAGACTGAAGTAGGGAAGAAGGAGGCTATCAAATACAGCGGTATTGATTCTGGCATCGCACTTTCGTTCGCGTTCTTCATTAACGCAGCAATTCTTATTCTTGCGGCTGCGGCATTCCATTCCAACGGTCTCAACGATGTTGCGGATATTGACCAGGCATACTTGCTGCTCTCACCGCTTCTTGGTGCAGGGTTCGCTTCCATATTGTTTGGTGTCGCACTTCTCGCAGCAGGCCAGAACTCTACGCTTACAGGCACAATGGCTGGGCAGATAATTATGGAAGGGTTCTTGAATATCCGCCTTGCTCCATGGCTGCGCCGCATTATTACGCGCGGCCTCGCTATCATCCCGGCACTCCTCTTCGTTATCTATGTTGGCGGTGATGAGGTTACAAAACTCTTGGTGTTCTCGCAGGTGGTGCTCTCTATACAGCTTCCATTCGCGATGATTCCACTCGTGTACTTCACCAGCAACAAAAAATTAATGGGTGTGTTCACAAACTCATGGCCTATCAAGGCGCTCGCTATACTTATCGCAACGGTTATCACTGGTCTTAACGTATGGTTGGTTTGGCAGGTTTTCGTGTAAAGTAAAAATATGAAGGAACCGGTAGTGATATATGAAGACGAGGACATCATTGTTGTCGACAAACCGTCGGGGATGATTGTGTACCCAGATGGTATCCACGACTACCCGGCTCTGGACGCATGGCTTGTCACGAAATACGGGGAAGGGAACTTCCACTTCGTGCACCGCCTCGACAGAGAAACATCGGGCGTACTTCTCCTTGCCCGCACACCTGAGGTGTATGAGTTCTTGAAAGAACAATTCCAAGAGAGAGAAGTGCGAAAGGTGTATCGCGCCTTTGTGCACGGCAATATCCGCGACGACCGTGGCATCATAGACAAGCCGATAGGGAACTCACGTGGCGGCAAAGGGCCACGCTCTGTAAAAAGCCCTCACGGAACTCTGCGCGATGCGCTTACGGCATACCGTGTTATCAAGCGAAGTAAGGATGCGACCTACGTTGAGGTGTTTCCTAAGACGGGCCGTACACACCAGATCCGCGTGCATTTCTCTTCTATCCAGCGCCCTGTTATCTGCGACCAGCTCTATGGCCCAGACCGCCCTGATGTTCTTGGTCTTGGTCGCCTCGCCTTGCACGCGTATACCCTTACAATCCAGCACCCAAATGGTAAAGAAATGACCTTTGCCTCACCACTTCCGGAAGAATTCGTTACAGCAGAAGGAAAATTGCGCGAGTAGAAACAATGTGTTAAAGTCTCCAGACATGAAATCGGCAGTCAAAGTAAGCCCAGTCAATATGAAACAGCGCGCAGCGCTCGGTATTCGTTCTGGCGATACAGTCCGTGTTTGGCAAAACATCGTCGAACTCAAAAAGGGTAAGGCAGCCAACAAAAAAGAGGTAACGACGAAGAACGTTCGTCGCCAGGCTTTTGAAGGTATCGTTATCGCAGTGAAGCACGGCAATGAAACAGGCGGTACTTTTACCGTTCGTAAGGTTGCTTCAGGCGTGGGTGTTGAAAGAATCTTCCCAATCTACGCTCCAATGATTGATGAAATTGAAGTGCTCCGCCGCGCACGTACTCGCCGCGCGAAGCTCTACTTCATCCGCCGCAAGGCAACATCTGAGATTAAGCGTGCAATGCGTAAGCAGATCCGCTTCACTCCAAAGGGCACCACTGAAGACGAGGCTCCAGTAGAAGCAGAAGAGCCAGTCGTTGACTCAACTCCAGAAGAAGTCGCAGCAGAATAAGCTGCGCTTTTTCTTTTGCTAAAAGGGCAATGTTTCGCTATAGTGCACGGGTACGCCTGATGCCCAGGTGGCGAAATTGGTAGACGCACTACCTTGAGGTGGTAGCTCCCGCAAGGGATTGGAGGTTCGAGTCCTCTCTTGGGCACAACGTTTTTTGGTCGCGCTATAATCACAACGTATGCAAACGCTTAAGTTTTTCATTGCGCCAATTACTGTTTCTGTAATAGCCCTCGCGATTGTTGGGTGGTGGGGTGGCCTCGGTGCATTTTTATTGGCAACAATGCTCGCAGTTCTTGAAGTTACCCTTTCGTTCGACAACGCAGTAGTTAATGCCAAAGTTCTCAAAGAGATGTCTGCTGTATGGCAGCGCCGCTTTTTGACCTGGGGTATTTTGCTTTCAGTAGTAGGCACGCGCCTTATACTCCCAATAATTATTGTGAGCATCGTGGCGTTTATGTCTCCGTTTGCCATCACGATGTTGGCATTTACTGACCCAGCAGAATACACACGCCTCTTGCTTGGCGCCGATGGATCAATCAAAGCATTCGGCGGAGCCTTCTTGCTTATGGTTGCCCTTAAGTTTTTCGTAGACGCTGGAAAAACAGTTCACTGGATAGCGGCTATAGAAAAGCGCATAGCGAAGTGGGGGAATATAGAAGCTATAGAAGCGGCACTTGTAATGCTTGTACTCGTTGTGCTGTCTTTCTTCTCTCACGACTCAGCAGCGACTATCTTGCGCAGCGGTATCGTCGGTATCGTACTCTTTACAGTAACGGAAGGAGTCGCTAACGGACTTAATATTGAATCAAAGCATGTCGTCCGTTCGGGCGGAGTGCTCTTCTTGTACTTGAACTTGTTGGATACAGCCTTTTCTCTCGACGGCGTTATCGGAGCCTTCGCACTTACAACCTCGCTTCCTATCATCGTCGTAGGTCT
The DNA here is from genome assembly GCA_001773575.1 of Candidatus Adlerbacteria bacterium RIFOXYC1_FULL_48_26. Classification (GTDB taxonomy): domain Bacteria; phylum Patescibacteriota; class Minisyncoccia; order Phycocordibacterales; family SBAW01; genus GWA1-54-10. Next base: position 71,072 of record MEXB01000004.1, read on the forward strand.
TGGTATCGGCGCATACTTCGTACGTTCTCTTACGGTATATCTTGTCCGCGCAAAGACACTCGATACGCTTATCTACTTGGAGCACGGTGCGCACTGGGCAATCCTCGGGTTGGCAGGGGCAATGTTCGCTGGTCTTGTTGTCCATGTCCCTGAAATCTTTACCGCCTCTATCGGCATTGCCTTTATCCTTCTCTCGTACTACTCATCGCGCCGCGAAATTAAGGCACACTAAAGCCAATGCTGAAATTTTTTATCGGCCCTGTCCTGGTAACAACCATTGCGCTAGGTGCTGCGTATTATTGGGGAGGTTTGGCAACATTTGGCCTCGTGGTGTTCCTCGCCGTTCTTGAGATATCTCTGTCGTTCGACAATGCTGTCGTAAACGCAAAGGCGTTGGTGCGAATGGAAACAAAATGGCGTCGCCGCTTTTTGACCTGGGGTATGTTTGCGGCGGTATTCGGCGCACGTCTTGTGTTCCCGGTGTTATTTGTATCGTTTGCGCTTGATCTTGCCCCGCTCAAGGTTATCTTCCTGTCGTTTATGAACCCGGCAGAATACTCTCATTTGGTTGAATCTGCAGCACCCGTCATCCAAGCGTTAGGCGGCTCATTCCTGGGCATGGTCGCGCTTAAATATTTCTTTGACGAAGCAAAACGAGTCCACTGGATACACATTGTTGAGAAGCGTTTGGCGAGCTGGGGTAGGGTACAGGCTATCGAAGTTGGCATCATCCTTTCAATCTTGCTTGTGTGTACATGGATAGTTCCAGAACATGGAGCTGAAATTCTAGGCGCCGGAGCGATAGGTATTGTGCTCTTTATCCTGATGGAAGGCATGGTGGATCTTTTGGGCGCATCTGCGGCGCGAGGCGCTAAACAAGGCTTCGTGTTGTTTATGTACCTAAACTTAATCGATGCAGCATTCTCCTTCGACGGTGTTATCGGCGCCTTTACTCTTACCACTGACATCTTGGCCATCGTTGTGGGTCTTGGTATCGGTGCATACTTCGTGAGAACTTTCACCCTCGTTCTTGTAGAGCGCAAAACATTGACCTCGCTCGTCTATTTGGAGCACGGTGCGTACTGGGCTATTGCTGCACTTTCGATTTGTATGTTCACGACGCTGTTTTACAACGTCCCAGAGGCTATTGCAGGTACTGTCAGTGCAGTGTTTATCGGCGCGTCGTATCTTTCCTCACTTCGCCACAACAAAGCAAACAGACATCATCTGACTAGCTCCGAAGCCTAGTTTGATATATAAAGAGGGAGTTCGCATATATGGGGCGCAGACATGGTGCCTATGGTGTAACGGTTAACACTCGAGTTTGTGGAACTCGCAATCTGGGTTCGATTCCCAGTAGGCACCCCAAGAGTTATGAAAAAGAAATCGCATACAACCTCGTGGGGCGGGGTAGCTGACTGGTATAGCTCGTACTTGGAAACAACCGAGGATTCATATCAGAAGCAGGTAATTCTGCCCAACCTTCTTCGTGTTCTGGGCCTCAAGCCGGGAATGAAGATTATTGATATTGCCTGCGGGCAGGGGTTTTTCTCGCGTGAATTTGCGGCCGCGGGTGCCGAGGTTGTCGCGAGCGACATCGCCCAACCTCTTATTGCGCAGGCCAAAAAACTTTCAGGTAAGGCGGTGCAATACTATGTTGCACCGGCAGACAATTTAAATTTCACAAAGAGCGAGGTCTTTGATGCGGCAACTATTGTTCTCGCAATCCAGAATATTAAAAACATCGACGGCACTTTTAAAGAAGCGCGTCGTGTACTTAAACCAGGAGGGAAGTTGGTGATGGTGTTAATGCATCCAGCCTTTCGTATTCCAGGGCATTCGAGCTGGGGTTTTGACGAAGAAGCCCAGGAACAGTACCGTCGAATAGATTCGTATCTGTCCGCGCACACAGCTGAGCTTCTCGTACACCCAGGTAAAAAGGAAAGTCCAAAAACGACTTCGTACCATCGCTCACTCCAAGATTTTTCAAAGGCACTGTTCAAAGCAGGCTTTTCTATCACACGTCTTGAAGAGTGGATTTCGCACAAACAAAGCCAGAGTGGTCCGCGCCAGAAAACAGAAGATACTGCTCGCAAAGAAATCCCAATGTTCCTGATGTTAGAATGCAAGAGTAACTAGTATGGCAAAGAAACCAAAAGAAAAACTAGAAGAATTCGCCTTTATGGTGACGCGCTCAGTAGGCTCTATTGGGTCTATTATTGTGCACAGCGTCCTTTTTTTGTCGGCATTTACATCCGTATGGTTAGGGCTTGTTCCGTTCGAGAGTATGCTGCTGTTCCTTACAACCATCGTGTCACTTGAGGCAATCTACCTTTCTATTTTTATTCAGATGACCATCAACTATCAGGCAGAGGACATTGATGAGATTCAGGAAGACATCGACGAAATCCAAGAGGACGTGGATGAAATTCAAGAAGACGTTGATGAGATCCAAGAGGACGTCGACGAAATCCAGGAAGATGTCGAGGAAATGACAGAGGAAGAAAAGGAAGGTAAGCAAGACAAAACGCTCGAAGAAATTCAAAAAGACCTACACAAACTTATCGGTGATATTGGTAAGCTACAAAAATAATATATGAAAGGATTTAGAAATTTTATCTTACGAGGAAATGTCGTCGACCTAGCGGTGGGCGTTATGGTTGGCGCTGCCTTCAGCTCGGTTGTTAACTCGCTTGTGAAGGATCTTTTCACCCCACTTATATCCGCGCTTGTACGCCAGCCGGATTTCTCTAAATTTGCTTTTACCTTCCGTGGAGTTGAATTTCCGTACGGAGATTTCCTCAACTCATTGGTCTCATTCCTTATTATAGCGGTAACGATTTATTTCTTTGTCGTGCTGCCAGTAAACAAGCTCACCACTCATTGGAAAGGCTCTCCGGAGGCTCCAAAAAAGACAAACGAAGAGAAGCTTCTTGAAGAAATCCGCGATCTGCTCAAAACGAAGTAATGATATAATTCGGGAATGTCTGAAGAAAAAGGTTTCAAATTGTCTGCACCAGTAGCAATACTCCTTGCAGGTATTATCATTGCAGCAGCCGTAGTTTTTACTAGCAAGCCTGCAGCTCCAGCTGAGGGTGCTGGACTTACGCCCCCTACAGTTTCTGTTAAAGATATCCGTCCACCAACAGCAGGGGACCATATCATGGGCTCACCAAGCGCACCTATCGTACTTATCGAATATTCTGACTTCCAGTGTCCATTCTGCGAAGTAATTTACCCAACACTCAAGAAAATTGTTGATGAGTCTAACGGACAGATTTCATTGGTGTACCGCCAGTTCCCACTAACTACACTCCACCCACAAGCGTTGCCTGCAGCGCATGCGTCAGAATGTATTGCCGCACAGTTGGGCAATGATGGCTTCTGGAAATACGCTGACACTGTGTTTAAGAACCAAGCACAGCTCTCTACTTCATACTCAGCACAACTTGCACAGCAGCTTGGTGCTGACATGACGAAATACAACCAGTGCATTGCAAACTCTACCTATCAGAAAAATATCGACGCAGACTCACAAGAGGTGCAGGCGATAGGCGGTTCAGGCACGCCATACGTAGTTGTGCTCAATACAAAGACTGGCAAGGCAGCCGTTATTCCGGGAGCTCTCCCATACGCCCAGGCAATGCAGGTAATAAAGAGCGTTCAGTAGCGTCACCATCAGTGAAGTTTCTATTAATTATTATTTTTTAACAAAATATATGGAAGGTATGCCGTTTGAAGGTCCTACAGGAGAAAAATTGCGCAAAGCGCTATTTGCGACTGTGGTTGTACTTGCAGCATTTTTAGCAATTCAGGTAATCGCAGGTCTTATGAACTTGCGCTACATTGGCGCAGGCGTTCCTGCAGCTAACACTATTACGGTGACAGGCCATGGTGAATCTATGGGTGTTCCAGACATCGCAATGTTTTCATTCTCAGTCGTTTCTGAGAAGTCGACCGTTGAGGCCGCACAAGCTGATGCAACTGCAAAGGCAAACGCTACAACTGCGTACTTGAAGGGTGCGGGTATCGATGAGAAAGATATTCAGACAAGCAACTACTCTATCAACCCACAGTACGACTACATCCAAACTGCATGTACTGGAGGTATTTGCCCAGGTGGCAGACAAGTGTTGCGTGGATATGAAGTGCGCCAGACTACAACTATCAAGGTTCGTGATACTGCAAAAGCAGGCGACCTCTTGGCAGGCGTAGGTAGCAAGGGTGCTACTGAAGTAAGTGGTCTTAATTTTACCTTCGATGACCCTGAAGCAATCCAGGATGAAGCACGCAACGAAGCTATTGCTGATGCAAAGGAAAAAGCAGAAACACTCGCAAAGCAACTCGGAGTTTCTATTGTTCGCGTAACTTCTTTCAGTGAAAACGGAAGCGGCTACCCACGCCCAATGATGTATAGCTCGATGGATGCGTATGGAAAGGCTGGGGCAGTGGCCCAGGTCGCTCCTGAGATTTCAGTTGGTCAGAACCAGGTCACCAACGACGTCTCTGTTACGTACGAGATTCGCTAAATAAGTAAAAGAAAAACCGCCTCGGAGAAATCCGGGGCGGTTTTGTATTGTGCGGCGGGTTCAGTTGGGGAAGACCCCGCCGAGAATGATCATGGTGATGAACAGAGCGAAGCCAAGCAATATCTGGCCCCGAGAAGCACGCGACGGATCTTCGATGCTATCCATTTCTGCCTCCTGGTTGATGAGGACTATCGCCGGGCCACTAGTGCAGTGAGCGGACGATCAGGTTGGTGAGCGCCAGGCTTACGAACCAAGGCACCAAGCCGAAGATCATCAGGAACAGGACCTTGGTCCGGTTGGCGAGGTTGCGGTTGATGCCACGAATCGCCAGCATGAACCCCGACACAATGAAGGGCCAGTAGCTGACTGCCAGCATCGACAAGAGGGCTGCGTCAGCTGAGTACCAGCCTGGCGCCGTCGCTATCCCACTGATAGCGAAGGAAAAGGCGGCAATGAAGTAGTAGGTGATCCGGTTCTCAGGATCGTCGCATTCTTCATAGTCCATGACAATCTCCATCGTTTGCCCCTTTTCACCTGGGGGCGTTCAAAATTTGAGGGTTGTGAGCCCTTAAGCAACTGAATATATTATACCATCAAATGTAAGTCATAGTCAATGTTGGCTTCAAAAACCATTATTGACAAGGTCTATTTAGAGGAGTATTATAGGTACATAACAAGCCCCGGGAGGGGTTTTAAAATTGGCAAAAAATTCTTATGTTTAACTACTTTAAAGACGTTCGTGCAGAAATGAGACATGTGTCGTGGCCAACGCGCCGCCAGGCTGTTATCTACACTTTTGTGGTTGTTGCTGTGTCGCTCGCAACCGCTGTCTATCTCGGCTTGCTCGACTACGTTTTCTCATCGGTCATTAAGCAAATCATCTAATTATGGCAAAACAAGACGACAGCATCGGACGCGCCTGGTACGCGATCCACACCTACGCAGGATACGAGAACGCAGTTGCTCGTAACTTGAAGCAGCGTATTGAATCACTCGGACTCACCGACAAAATTTTCAACGTGGTTGTTCCAACAGAACGCACTGTAAAGATCAAAGGTGGTCGCCGTGTTGAGGAAGAAGAAAAAGTATATCCAGGCTATGTGCTCGTGGATATGATCGTAGACGACCAGTCATGGTACGTCGTACGTAACACTCCTCGCGTAACCGGCTTCGTCGGTTCAGGCGTTAACCCAGTGCCTCTCAAGCAGTCAGAAGTCGACATGCTCCTTGGCCGCATGCAGGAGAAGGAAGGCTCAGTCAAACACTCAATCGACGTCTCTGTTGGCGACTCAGTTGTCATCGTTGACGGCCCATTCAAAGAGTTGGACGGCAAGGTTGGAGAGGTTGATGAAAGCCGCGGCAAGGTAAAAGTGTTGGTGTCGATGTTCGGCCGCGAAACTCCGGTTGAGCTCGATTTCTTGCAGATTAAGCGTATTTAAAGTACTATCGGCAAATCCTATATGGCAAAGAAAGTAACTAAGAAGATCAAAATTATCGCACCAGCAGGGAAGGCAACCCCAGCGCCTCCTTTGGGTACCACCCTTGGCCCTGCAGGTATCAACATCGGTGAATTCGTAAAGAAGTTCAACGATGCGACCCGCGAAATGGTTGGCGACACAATCCCTTGTGTTATCACTATTTACGAAGACCGCTCATACGACTTTGAACTCAAGACCCCTCTTGCATCAGGCCTTATTTTGAAGATGCTCAAGGCAGAAAAAGGTTCAGGTAAGCCAAACACAAGCAAGATCGGAACTATCACAAAAGACCAGCTCCGCGCTATCGCTGAACAGAAGCTTCCAGACTTGAATGCAACTGACGTAGAGGCTGCAATGAAGATCATCGCTGGCACTGCACGAAGCATGGGCGTTGATGTAAAATAAACTCATGATCTAAGTTCGCTCCACAACAAGGCGCCATCTCACTCGAGGTGGCGTTTTGTTTTCCGACGTTTCAGTCGGAACCCCTTCGGGGTTTATTCTCTCACTCACTAACTTATGGATTACATCCACATCAACAACTTAAAGATTCGCGGCAAGCACGGAGTATACGAAGAGGAGCGTAAGGTAGAACAGGAGTTTGAACTGCATCTAAAGCTCGGGGTAGGAGACACATCCAAGGCTGCAGAAAGCTGTGATCTTGCCGACGCTGTCGACTACGGCCCCATCAAACAAGAAATAGAAAAGATTATTACAGGAAAAAGCTATTTCTTGATCGAGAGTCTTGCTGAACTTATCTCTAAAAAAGTTATGGAAGATACTCGCATTCAGACCCTTGAACTCACAATCAATAAGCCAGAAGTCTGGGCCAACTGCGTGCCAGGGCTAACCATCTTCAGACAGAGAAACTAACGCTCAAGCGTAACCCAGGTGTATTTCAACCCTTCGTGTTCATGCTGTTCGCGTGAAATTTCTTTTGTGAACTCTGATTCGTATCCAGGGAAGAATGTGTCGGCTTCTTTTGTGTCGTCGATGAGTGTGAGGTAGAGGCGGTCAACAAAGGGAAGGGCTTGAGCATATAGATCTGCTCCACCACCTATATGGATTTCTTCTTGGTCGAGTTCGCGAGCTTTTGCGAGAGCCTCTTCAAGAGAATGGAATACAAGAACTCCTTCATAGCTCCAGTTTGTGTCACGAGTGATAACGATATTGGTACGGCCGGGAAGTGGCTTGCCGAGAATGGCAACAATAGACTCAAAGGTCTTGCGGCCCATAACGACAGGGTGGCCTAGTGTGAGCGCCTTAAAGCGCTTCAGGTCCTCTGGGATATGCCATAGAAGCTTACCGCCTAGGCCTAGCTCACGGTTCTTGCCAACTGCTACAACAATAGAAATATAGGGTTTTTGCATACGTTAGAGCGACTATATCACACCCTAAAATCAGGGGTGGAAATGTGGATATTCTGTGGATTAGGGCGATAGTGGGCTACACGTTAAACTATGCCCATGCATAGCTATGAGGTAGAAGTGAAGTCCCTTTTGGGAAGCGAGGAGAATGCTGAAATGCTGCGTAAAAAAATGCAGGAAATAGATCCAGCGTCTCATATGACATCAAAAAATAAACAGCTTAACCACTATTTTATTGGTGGGAGTATGGATGCGCTTGTAAAAGCGTCGGAAGGAGTTGTATCTCCAGAAGCGCACACAAAGTTAGCAGATTTGTTAACTCAAGTTACAAACGTTTCTGTTCGCACCCGCAACAAAGATGGCCAAGTGCTTCTTGTTGCAAAAGTTTCTGTAGGCGACGACACAAGTTCAAACGGTGTAAGCCGCATTGAGTTTGAAGAAACTGTAGATATTACACTCGAACAGCTCGACCGTGTCTTGCTCGGTGCCGGCTTCCGTTACCAAGCAAAGTGGTCTCGTGAAAGGGAAGAGTATTCATGTCGCGGGCTTAACGTATGCCTGGATAAAAATGCAGGATACGGCTGGCTCGCGGAGTTTGAGAAAGTTGTGTCAGATGAAGCGGAGCTGCCTGCAGCTCGTGCGGACATTGATGCGGTTATGCAGGAGTGTGGCGTTGCAGAATTACCCCAGGATCGTCTCGAGCGAATGTTCTCGTTTTACAACGAGCATTGGCCCGAATATTATGGGACAGACAAAATATTTACCATTCAATAATTTTCTTTATGTTTCTTTCAGACGTCGATATCATAAAAGCAGTAAAGGCAGGGGAGATCGTTCTCAAACCATTCGATGAATCTCGCCTCCAGCCAGCAAGCTACGACATTTTGCTCGGTAATACATTTTTTATTACTGAGTCGCACTCTTCGAGCTTTATTGACCCAGTCAAAAAGATCTACCCAAAGATGCGAGAGATTAAGATCAAGGACAATGAAGAGTATGTACTTCACCCAGGCGTAAGCATTCTCGGGTACTCAAAAGATTTCTTCGGTTCAGACTCTCACTTGATTGAAGTAAACGGCAAGAGCTCACTCGCTCGCATTGGTCTTTTGGTCCACAACTCTGCGGCGCTTATTAACCCAGGCCATTTCCTCAATGTGGCGCTTGAGCTCTGCAACTTAAACAATGTGCCGATTGTGCTCCACCCGAATATGCCTGTTGCACAGCTGACGTTCTCTCCACTCTCAACGCCACCAAGACAGAATTATAAAGAGGTAGGACGATATTCTAAGGATAACTTTAAGGGATACGTCGAAGCCAAGAAGAAGGTCGCAGCTAAAAAGAAAAAATAATATGGAAAAGCATCCTGAATACCAGTATCTCGATTTGATGAAGGAAATCCTCGAAAAAGGGGAAGAGCAAGTTGACGCTGGGGTGGGTGCCCATACGTTTAGTTTATTTGGCCGACAGATGCGATACGACCTTTCACAAGGTCTGCCTCTGCTTACAACAAAGCGTGTCTACTGGAAAGGCGTGTTGCACGAGCTCTACTGGTTCCTTTCCGGACAGTCGAACATTAAATATCTCGTCGACAATGATGTGCATATTTGGGACGACTATCCATACCGCTACTACACCGAGAAGATGAAAAAGGGAGAAGTCCCAGAACTTACCAAAGAAGCGTTTATCGAGAATATAAAAAACGACGCTGTGTTTGCAGAAGCACACGGCAACCTGCCACACATTTATGGCGAACTATGGCGCCGTTGGCCAGCCTCTGACGGCCGCACGGTAGACCAGTTGGGCTGGGTGGTGGAGGAGCTTCGCAAAGACCCAGATGCGCACAACACGCTTGTGTCTTCGTGGAACCCGCAATACCTCTATGCGATGGCAGCACCAGGTGCAGCTGCAAAATATCCTATCTGCCACAATATGTATCAGTTGAATATTAAGCACGGCAAGGTGTGTCTACAGCTCTACCAGCGCAGTGCGGATATTTTCTTGGGCGTGCCGTTTAACATTGCGAGCTATGCATTGTTGGCGATGATTATTGCGAAGATTCTTGGACGCGAGCCGGGTGAGTTTATCCATACCTTTGGCGACGTACACATCTACGGCAACCATAAAGAACAGGCGATGGAGCAGCTTACACGTACACCGCACCCATTTCCAAAGATTACGTTTACACAGGACTTCAAGACCTTGGAAGAATTCCGTCCGGAGTTTGTAAAACTTGAAGATTACAACCCAGAAGCAACAATCAAGGCAGACCTTACAGTGATTGGCGGATACAACGAAAAACTTCACGGCAAGAAAGATCAGGCATAAACACTATGGAGTTCAACGAGTACCAACAACTAGCGTCCCGAACATCAATCCTTGCGCAGGATGATACTCAATATAAATTGATGCTGCTCAGCATGGGTCTTGCGGGAGAATCAGGGGAGGTTATAGATAAGCTTAAAAAGTTGGTGAACAACGAGAAGTGCGTCATCACTGAAGAAAAACGCACAGCGCTCGTTTCTGAGCTTGGTGATGTACTTTGGTATCTTTCAGAGCTTGCGGTAACTCTCGGCAGTTCGCTTGAAGATGTTGCTAAGAGAAATGTAAAGAAATTAGAGGAGCGGGCGGCGAGAGGTACTGTGGTAGTTGGTGAGGGCGATAACAGATAATTTTTTATTTATGGATTCATACGACCACATTAAAAAACAAGACAAAGAAGTATTTGCAGCCCTTGAAGGGGAGGAGACGCGAGAGCGTGAAGGGTTGGAACTGATCCCTTCTGAAAACTACGTTTCAAAAGCGGTACGCGAAGCGCAAGGTTCTATATTTACCAACAAATACTCAGAGGGGTATCCGGGCAAACGCTACTACGGCGGCCAGCCATTTACTGACCAAGTAGAGGCTCTTGCTATCGAGCGTGCAAAGAAATTGTTCGGCGCGAAATATGCAAACGTGCAACCACACTCAGGTGCGTCTGCAAACATTGGTATGTACTTCGCCTTGCTCCAGCCGGGCGACACAGTGCTTGGCATGGATCTCTCGCATGGCGGACACCTTACGCACGGACACCCAGTTACCTACATCACAAAATTCTTCAACTTCGTTCGTTACAAAATGAAGAACACGGAGACTGGTGAAATTGATTACGAAGATATGCGCCGTGTCGCGCTTGAGACAAAGCCAAAGATTGTTCTTGGCGGCTACTCTGCATACTCTCGCGAACTTGATTACCAAAAGATGGCAGACATTGCCAAAGAAGTTGGTGCCTATGCAGTAATGGATGCAGCACACATTGCGGGGCTTATTGCGGGTGGGGTAGTAAAGAACCCATTCGACTACGGTTTTGATGTTATTACCTCAACGACACACAAAACACTTCGTGGCCCACGCGGGGGGTTGATTCTTATTCGCGACAGCGAAGAAATCGCTAAGAAAGTAGATAAGGCAATCTTTCCAGGCTTGCAGGGTGGCCCACTCATGCACGTGATTGCGGCAAAGGCGGTGGCCTTTGGTGAAGCACTCGACCCATCATTTAAAACGTATGCAGCGCAGGTTCTTAAAAATGCGAAAGCAATGGAAGAAGTCTTCCGTGCAAAAAATGTTCGCATGCTTGGTGGGGGCACTGACAACCACCTTATCTTGGCCGATGTATTCGGCTCAATGGGTATCCCAGGTAAGGAAGCGGAAGAAGTGCTCGACCGTGTTGGTATTACGCTTAACAAAAACGTTATTGCAGATGATCCTCGCAGTCCAATGGATCCGTCTGGTATTCGTTTTGGCACGCCAGCTATCACTACGCGCGGTCTTGGTGAGAAAGAATGCGCGCGCGTTGCAGAACTTATGATTGAAGCGCTTGAAAACCGTGCGGACCAGGGCAAACTTGACGCAGTACATAACGAAATCAAGACAATCTGTGCGGCATTTCCTATCCCGGATTCCTTCGTATAATAGGGGAGTGAAACAACACCTCGTCCAATTTTGGAATAGATACGAACGACCGCTCTCGGCACTGACGCTTATCTGCGGTTTTACCTTCGACCTACTTCTGGCAAAGCGCCCAGACAGCATTGCTGACAACGTACTGCTTCTGTTCTATTTGGTTCTAGCGGGAACGTTGATCATTCTGATCAACCGACGTTCAGACAGAGACATACAAAACGAGGAGACAGTACAGCCTTTAGTGCTTCTGCTCGTGCTGCAGTTTTGTTTCGGAGGTCTGGCAAGTAACCTACTTATCCTCTATGGGAAAAGCGGGTCGTTGGGAAGTAGCCTTATCTTTATTGGACTCTTGATTGGGTTGCTTGTTGGGAACGAGATGCTCAAAACTCGCTACCAGCAATTGCGCTTCAATATTGCGGTCTACTACTTCTTACTGCTGACTTACGTGGTTATTGCAACGCCGACGTTTATCCTCCACTCTGTGGGCACGGTATCGTTTCTTATAAGCGGAGTGTTGAGTTTGGCTATAATGGCTGGCTTTATCTCTTTGCTGCGCATATTTGCACTCCGCAATAATAGAAGTAAGCAGTTGTGGGACATGCGGATAATGGTGGCAAGTATCTTTCTTGTTTTCAACGGACTGTATTTTGCAAACATCATTCCACCTGTACCTCTCTCGCTTAAGAGCGCAGGTATCTACCACTCAGTAACGGCGCTTGATACGCCGAGCGATGGTGCCATCTACTCCGCAACATATGAACCAAAACATTGGTATGAATTTTGGCGCGACACAGGCGACGACTTCAACATAACAGCAGGGGACCCTGCGTATTGCTTCAGTGCAGTGTTTGCTCCAGGCGAGCTGAAAACACCTATCAGCCACCGTTGGGAATATTTCTACCCAGTAACAGAGAAGTGGATTGGTGTAAGCCTTGTGCAGTTCCCAATAAACGGGGGACGTGAGGAAGGGTATCGTGGCTATTCAAAAAAGCAGGTACTTACTGATGGTGAGTGGCGCTGTACGGTTGAAACATCCTCAGGACAGGTCATTGGCCGCATTA
>MEXB01000005.1 GCA_001773575.1 Candidatus Adlerbacteria bacterium RIFOXYC1_FULL_48_26
GGATCTATATCATCAAGAAATAAGACAACAGCTGCTATCACCGGACAAAGCACATACACACTGACCTGCCAGACTGATGCAACTCCAATAAGTACGAGTGTTAACGTTCTGCTTATTCCAAATACAATAGAAATTTAAGTTCGCGATATACTATTTGCATAATGCAGGTAGATGACAGGCAACTAAAAGCTTTTCTATTTGAAGGTGGGCTTGTGCCTCGTACGGTACTTGACCGCGCATCTGCAATGGCAGAAGAGATGAATCAGTCTCTTACTGAAACTCTGGTACAAAGTGGTGTATTTGGGGATGATGAAATGCGCCGCACGCTCGGCGCAATGCTCGGCATTCCTTTTATTGTTCTCGAAAGTCGCCCTCTACATAAGGAGAGCCTTATGCGCCTACCTGAACCGATGGCACGTACACACAACGCAATTATTGTTGGTATACAAGGCCAGAACATTGAAGTCGTTTTTTTGGATACAAAGGACATCGAGCCAATACAGGAATTTTTTGGTCCTGCATGGACTGTTATGCCACACCTCACAAGCCGCGCGTCAATAAAATACGCGCTTACCCAATATCAAAAGATACTTAAAGATTTGTTTGGTAGTCGCATTGCAGAAGAGCTTCGCTCGCTTGAGCACTCTCACGCGATACAAGATGGACGGGGGAGTATGGAGGCGTCGGTGAGAGCCGCTGAGGCATTGTTGCAGCACGCTCTTCATATGAAAGCGCGTGAAATGCACATGGAGCCAAGCTCACAAGGTGTGCGCATCCGGTATCGTCTCGGTTCTGCGCTCTATGACTCAATGCATGTGCCCGCACACGCTGCGCCATTGCTTGGCGCGCGTTTTAAATCGCTCGCAAACATTTCACTTACCGATACTTTGGGCACAGGTCGTTTTAAAATGAATCCAGAAGGAGCTCGAGACGACAGGGTCAGCGTCACAGTTTCCATAACGCCAGTTATTTCAGAAAGCGGTCCTGCTGAAAAACTCATTCTCTCGTTTATGCACGAGCGTGCAGGCAAACATGGTTTTTCATTATCTGCGCTTGGTGCCACACCTCATACCATAGAGAGCATCCAGCGGCTTCTAAGTCATAAGTCTGGACTCGTGTTGGTGTCTGGAGTGGAGGGCTCTGGGAAAACATCAATGCTCTACACTCTTCTTGACGAATATACTGACTCGGCAAAGCACGTGGCGAGTGTTGAAGGCGCTGTGAGCCAGGTGCTTCCTGGCGTGGCGCAGATGGAAATTGATGAGTCTATAGGCCTTACTGCATCTTCGTGCGTACGCGCACAGCTTAAGCAGCATCCAGACGTTCTTATGATCGACTGTGCGCTTTCAGAGGAGGTCGCGGTGCTTGCTGTGCAGGCGGCGAATCGGGGTGTCTTGGTGTTACTCGGTGTTGAGGCGACTGTTGCAGGGGAGGGAATTGCGCAGTTGCTTGAACTGGGCGTGGAACCAGAACTTCTTGCCGCTGTATGCGCCGGCTCAATAGGCGTGCACACTATATCGCGCTTATGTTCACATAAAAACCTCAGCTATAAACCGACACGTGCTGAACAAACGCTGCTTGAGGACACTATTGATGTAAAAGAAGTTATATCTTCATTGAAAAAGGAACAAATTATTGATTCTCGAACCGTGTGGAAAGATATAGAGCTGCACCGTCCCACACCCTGTGCCCAATGTGAGGATGGTTTTGCTGGACTGATTGGACTGCAAGAGGTAATTCCAATGTCGCGCATGCTCGCAGAGCTTGTGCGCGGTGGGGCAGATACGTATGCGCTTGAGACTCAGGCCAAACGTGACGGAGCCGTAACCCTTGCTGAAGATGCTCTCTATAAAGGAATACAAGGCGTCATTAGTGCAGATGGTGTACTTCAAGTGGCAGCTGGATATCAGGCGCGGTACAATTAGAGAGTGAAAAAAATACTTATTGCTGGAAACTGGAAGCTCTACGTTACGGAAGTTGAGGATGCAAAGAATCTCGCCTCACAGCTCAAAAGAAAAATTTCTAAAATAACCAATATTGATACGGTGCTTATGCCAACGGCGCCGCTTATTTCTACGGTTTCGGCGGCAGTTAAAAAATCATCGATAGCTGTAGGTGCACAGACAGTCTCTCCTTTTCTTGACGGAGCTCATACAGGATACGAATCAGCTGCTGCTCTTAAATCTGCTGGAGTAAAATGGGCCCTGGTTGGACACTCCGAACGTCGAGCACAAGAAAGCGAAGATGTTATACAGGCGCAAGTTCAAGCAGCAGTGAAAGCAGGACTTTCAGTTATGTTATGCGTGGGTGAGGCAGAGCGCGACCCACAAGGCGCGCACTTCAGTCTTATTGAACGACAGCTTTCTTCAGCGTTGGCACATTTCCCCGCTAAGGGAACGAAACTTGTTATCGCGTATGAGCCGGTGTGGGCGATAGGGAAGAGTGCGGCAGAAGCATGTAAACCTGCCGACCTCGAAGAGATGTCTATTTTTATACGTCGTGCACTAACAGAACTATTTGATAGAACTGCTGCAACAAAAATTCCTATTCTCTACGGAGGTTCTGTAGATGGGAGCAACGTTCATGAGTTGTTGACCCAAGGTGGGGTGTCAGGGTTTTTAGTTGGCCGAGCAAGTGCGAATGCGAAGTCATTGTTTGAAATTATTGATGCATGCAAGGCTTAACAAGCGTACGAGATGCAGATGTAGTCGGTAAGCGCATTCTAGTGCGCGTAGATTTTAACGTGCCTCTAAACGAGGCGTCGGAAATTGTTGACGATAGCCGCATCAGATCGGCCATTCCAACGCTCACATATTTGCACGAGAAAGGTGTCGCAAAAATCATCCTACTTACCCATGTTGGCCGTCCGGAGGGTAAAGAAGTAGAAACTTTAAAAATTGCGCCAATCGCAAAGCATCTACAATCACTTATTTCATATCCAGAGATAGAGCTTCGGGAGAATCTGCGCTTCGATAGCCGCGAAGAGGCAAATGATGAGGTGTTTGCAAAAGAGCTTGCCGCGCTTGGAGACATATATGTTAACGAAGCTTTCCCCGTGTCACATAGAGCCGACACATCTATTGTTGGCGTCCCAAAATTGCTACCAAGCTATATGGGGCTGCGTTTTGAAGAGGAAGTTATTCGTATTACGGAGGCACTTACTCCTGCGAAGCCCGCGCTAGCCATAGTTGGCGGTGCAAAATTTGAAACCAAACAGCCATTGCTTGAAAAATTATTGCCGCAGTATTCAGAAGTGCTACTTGCCGGAGCTTTGGCGAACGACATGCTCAAAGCGCGCGGACTTCCTGTGGGCGTGTCGCTTGTTTCTGAGATTTCTGTTCCAAGAGAGCTTGCGCAAAATACAAATCTTGGCACACCGACTGATGTTGTTGTTGAACTAAACTCTGCTGCGCGTGTGACCAATACCGCCGATGTTCGCCAAGGTGAGCGCATCGTTGATATAGGTCAGAAGACAATAGCGGTATGGAGCGAGAAAATAAAAAATGCAGGATTTGTGTTGTGGAATGGACCAACAGGAATATATGAAAAAGGATATGTGCATGGCACGGACGCGCTCGCAGAGATGTTGACGCGCGCTTCATGTAAGGCGCTTATTGGAGGGGGCGACACAGACGCAGCTCTCTTAAAATTTTCATTTGACCCTTCCCGAATATTTGTATCGAATGGCGGCGGCGCAATGCTCCAGCTGCTCGCTGATGGCACGTTGCCTGGCATCGAAGCTCTAAAGTCGAACTAGAGAGTTTTGGGTATGAGGTGAATGTGTGCGTGGGGCACATCTTTACCCTCTATTCCGAGATGGATATAGTCGGCAGAAGTTTCATTTTTTAAGTCCGTCGCAATTTTGCGTGCAACTCGGAAGAATTTATCTGAAAGTTCATCGGGTAAGTCTAGAAACCAGACAAAGTGAGCCTTAGGAACAAGCAGGGTATGTTTGGGTCCTTTAGGGTTAATGTCCAAAAAGGCAATAAAGTCATCGTCCTCATATGTTTTAGCTGAAGGGATATTGCCCGCGACGATTTTGCAGAAAATACAGTTTTCCATGAGTCTATTATACTGAACTGATGCAGAAACAATACCGCCTACGGAAGCGAAGCCACGAAGACCTTGTTTCAGACTTACTGAACGCTCGAGGAGTGCAGGAAGACGCGCAAGAGCAATTTTTGAAGCCCGACTTTGAACGCGATTCGCACGACCCATATCTATTGCCGGATATGGAAAAAGCGGTTGAGCGAGTGCTTCGCGCGCGAGAGCAAAAAGAAATTGTGGTTGTGTGGAGCGACTATGACGCGGACGGTCTTCCTGCCGGCGTAATGTTGACCCAATTTTTACGAGATATTGGGCTGAATGTTATTCACCATATCCCACATAGAAACAACGAAGGCTTCGGTTTGAATAAAAAAGGGATAGAGGATCTTTCAAAACAGGGGGTAAAACTTATGATTACTGCTGACTGCGGTACAACTGACGCTGAACAAATAGCATTCGCGAATGAGAAGGGAATAGATACGATCGTCACAGACCATCACGTGGCTCCGCCTGAGTTGCCACCTGCCTTTGCCGTTATTAATCCAAAACGTCTCGACAGCACATATCCGTTTGATGGACTGTGCGGTGCAGGGGTTGCGTGGAAACTTGTTCAGGGGATTCTAAAGAAGAATCGTCCTGAGGGGTATGCGGACGGCAGAGAGAAATGGTTCTTAGATTTGGTTGGAATCGCAACGCTTTCAGACATGGTGCCCCTTGTTGATGAAAATAGAATGCTCGCACATTTCGGATTGACGGTAATGCGTCGTGCCCGTCGCCCTGGCTTGAGTGCGCTTCTTAAACTTTTAAAAATAAAACCAGCAACGCTTACGGAAGATGATGTTGGTTTTATGATCTCTCCGCGTATTAATGCAGCGTCACGCATGGGTAACCCTCTAACGGCTGCACGACTGCTTGCTGCGGAGGGGGAAGAGGCGGTGGAGCTTGCCCGCGAACTCCAGGCGCTTAATGATGAACGTAAAACTGTTGTCGCTACGACAGTAAAAGAGGCAAATAAACGGCTTGCTGAACAAGCGGTACCAAGTTCTGTCATCGTGATGGGTAGTCCTAACTGGCGTCCAGGAATTTTGGGCTTGGTCGCAAGTTCCCTGGTAGAGACACACCAAAAACCAGTGTTTCTTTGGGGCCGCGAGGGCGGAGAAGAATTAAAAGGCTCATGCCGTTCTGATGGTGTTGCAAATGTTGTTGACTGTATGCGCCTCGCACATGCTGAAGATTTGTTCGTAGATTTTGGAGGGCATCACGGCGCTGGCGGCTTCTCTCTCACGCAAGAACGCGTGCACGAACTACACACACGGCTTGAGCGCGCGTATGAGTCGCTGCGCTCAGAAATTTCTGCAGCAGTAGAAGTACAGATAGATAGGGAATTAGAACTCGCAGAACTTCCGCACGCACTCAAGGGCGTTCAAAGACTCGCACCGTTTGGCGTCGGGCACATAAAGCCATTATTTATTCTCCCGAACGTTACAATTTCGAATATTAAACTATTTGGTAAAACACAGAACCATCTTGGACTAACGCTTGTTAAAGATAGGGCACGCACTGAAGGGATAGCATTCTTTTCTACTGCAGAATCGTTTCAAAAACCAATCGTCAAAGATATGAAGGCCGACATTGTTGGCCATGTTGAACTCGATTGGCGTGGACAGCCACGAGTTCGTATTGTTGATATACTCTAGCGATGCAGAAAATTACTATTTTCAGCGACGGCGCTTCGAAGGGGAACCCAGGTCCTGGTGGCTGGGGCGCACTTGTTGCTAACGAAGAAACTGTTATTGAATTGGGTGGTCGTGAAGACCACACCACTAACAACAGGATGGAGCTCACAGGCGCCCTTGAGGCGCTTACTCATGCGCCACACAAAGATGCAGACGCCGTCCTATACACTGACTCACGCTACGTCATAAACGGCATCACTAAGTGGGTGAAGGGTTGGGAAGCAAACGGATGGGTAACGCAGAATAAAAAACCAGTACTCAATAAAGATCTGTGGGAAAAACTCGTTGATGCTGTACGGGCACGTAGTGGAAAAATCAAATGGGAGTATGTTGGCGGGCACGTTGGAATCGCTGGGAACGAACGAGTTGATGAAATAGCTTCAAACTTTGCAGAAAAGATTCCTGTAACACTCTACTCTGGAACGAGGGCAGCATATACCGTTAATGTTGCAGATATTTCGCTCGACCAAGTTAAACAAAAAGCAAAGTCAGAATCGAGTGCGCGCTCAAAACTAAAAGCATATTCTTATGTCAGCAAAGTAGATGGAACTATCCAGGTTCACAAAACATGGGCTGAATGCGAGGCGCGTGTAAAAGGTAAAGCCGCACGATTTAAAAAAGCCACTTCAAGTGCAGAAGAAACGCAGATCATCCAGCAGTTTTCTTAATACGTTTTTATCTTCTACCTATCGCCCTTTCTCTAAAATAGGGAAGTGGCGCGAGAAATAATTCTTACCCTATGTGTGGTGCTCGGGCTGGCGTGTGTACTTTATGTACGTGTGATTTGGTACGAGAGTGATTGGAATAGTCAGACCCTTCCTTTGTTCGCGCACGATCCCTCGACTTCGCTCGGGACAGGTAAAAAAGTACTAGTCGCGGGGAAAGTTGTGGCCGACCCGGACAGGAGAGACACGACACTGCACGTGCATATTAAAGTCGAAACTGTTGATGGAAAACCAGTTACAGGAACGCTTATTGCATTCTTTTCACCCGATACAAATCTTGAATATGGACAGTGGGTGGTGGTGAAGGGGACACTACGCTTGCCAGACCCGTTTGAAACAGACAATGGTGGAACGTTCGACTACCCACACTACTTACAGGTGCAAGGAATTTCAGCGATGCTTACAAGCGCGAAGCTTTCGTCTAGTACGCCCGCCGCTTTTTCATTGCGAGGGTTTCTTTTTTCAATCAAACATACTTTCGACCGATCACTTGAGCGTATTTTTGTTCCACCACATGGTGCACTGATGCAAGGAATTATTTTGGGGGAGAGGCACGGTATTCCTGAAAATTTGAATCACGCTTTTATTGTCGCGAGCCTTATTCATATTGTTGTGCTGTCGGGGCATGTGTTTACGCTTATTACTGACGCGGTAATACGGACGCTTTCTTTTTTACCTAAGAAGCCGCGGTATGTGTTGGCTGGGATATTTAGTGTGCTTTTTATATTGATGGTTGGTGCCTCATCTGTCGCGCTGCGCGCAGGACTGATGGCCGGCATTGGTATGCTCGCGCGTTTTTACAATCGCAACGAAGATGCGTTGCGGGCACTTGTGGCAGCGGTGATTATTATGGGTTTATTAAATCCGCCAGCATTACTCTTCGACGTCTCTTTTATATTGAGCGTGCTTGCAACGTTTGGGCTTATAACCTTGTCGCCTATGGTAGAGCGTTGGTTGTATTGGGTGCCCGAGAAATTTGAATTGCGCGGCATAGCAACTTCAACACTTTCAGTTCAAATTTTTATCCTGCCGATGTTGCTGTACTACACCGGCACACTTTCATATTTAGCGTTGCCTGCAAATGTAATTGCTCTACCTGTATTGCCTTGGGCGATGTTGCTGGGATTTTTTGCAGGGCTCTTTGGGATGCTTCCCGGAATGTTCGGTTTAGTTCTGGCGTTCGTGCCAGCATTTTTCGCGCAGCTTTTATTGCGATGGATTATTTTTATTGCAGAAGTGGCTGAAGCGATTCCGCATTCAGCCACTGTTGTCCACGCCTTCCCACTATGGGTAGCGCTTCTGTGTTACGTGCCACTTACGTTTATTGCGTGCGTGTCAGTTTTTCGAATCGTTCCTCGACGAGTGACCAATTCAAGTTCTTAAAAAACGCATCCATGTATTTTCCTTTGCCTTGAGTTCCGTAGTCGAGAAGGAAGGCGTGTTCCCATACATCGAGCGCGAGCACGATAGGGAGTGTGACAAAGTGTCCTTGGTGCTGCTCGCCTGAAAAGCCTGCAAGCAACTGCTGACCTTCAGCGTCCCAATAAAGGATTGCCCAACCTGGGCCGCGCATATTTCCGATTGACTTGAAGTACGGCTCGAAATGCTCAAGCTTCATGTATTCCTTTTCAAATTGTTTTGCCAAAGCACTTTCCGGATTCAAAGCTTTTGCACCACCTTCAAACTGTGTGAAATAGAGTTCGTGCAAGCGCATACCGCCGAATTCGAAAGAGCGGCGGCGAATAAGCTCAGAGAGTGCGTGCGCGTTTGCTTCACTGTCCTGAGCATACTCAGGAATTTTCTTTGAAATGGCGTTGAAGTTTTTTACGTACCCTTGGTAGAGACCAATATGATCCTCTACAGATTTAGAAGAAATCCCCTCAAGTTCGGGGATGTTAAAAGTTTTTGCTGTGTAATCCATACCCTGAATTATACATCTTTGCCTTCTTTTTTGTCTCTGCTATGGTTTACGGCAGAAACGGTAGCAGACTCAACTCTCTATTTTGGAGAACTCAGGTAATGCGTGACCTTTTGGAAATACTTGCGGGGCGGAGAGATATTTCTCTGCCTCTGAAAAACGCCACCGTGGTGACGCTCAACATGTGCCATGTCTCCGGTTTTCACAGCGGCCCTCAGCCAGAGATTTTTTTCGCTGACCGGGGCCGATACTTCCGTCTCTCCTTCGGTGCGCCGATCCGATTGAGGGAAGCGGTATCCGATGGTGGAAAAGCTCCTCAATGGACAGACCTAGACCTAGTCCTTTGACCAAACGCAAAAGCGACCCTTTCGGGCCGCTTTTTCTTTTATGTAAATTTGGTTTAGATAAGGCCAGCCTTCTTGAGGGTCTTGTAGGCGCCGTTTTTAGCGATAGTCTTGAGGCCCTGGGTTGAGACAGTGACTGTGACAGTCTTATTGAGCTCAGGAACGAAAATGCGCTTCTTCTGGAGGTTTACCTGCTTGCGGACCATGCCGGTAGGGTTGAATTTAGTAGCACGAATACGGTTGCTGTAGCCGCCAGCAACTAGAGAGGTTTTATTCGTGATGGGACAAGTCTTTGCCATATGTGTAGCCTGAACATGCTATCATGTTTTTGTTGATATGCAAACGGATCTCATCTTTGGCGTCATAATCCTCATAGTTTCAGTCATCTTGCACGAGGTGGCTCATGGTTATATGGCTAACTACCTTGGCGACCCAACAGCTCGTCTCCAGGGCCGTCTTACCCTTAATCCGATCTCTCATATAGACCCTATTGGCTCTATTCTCCTTCCTATGTTGCTTGTATTCAGCGGCTCTCCATTTTTAATTGGCTACGCGAAGCCGGTTCCATACAATCCTTACAATTTGAAAGGGAAGTGGGGTGAAACTCTCGTGGCGGCCGCTGGTCCGGGCACAAACCTCCTCCTTGCGGCTATCTTCGCCATCCTTATACGTGCTGGAAGCGTTGCGATGACAACAGAGATGCTGACCGCCTTTGCGACTATCGTCTATATAAACCTATTGTTGGCCCTGTTTAACCTTATTCCGATTGCGCCACTGGACGGTTCAAAAGTGTTGTCAGGCTTGCTTGGCACCCGTACTGTGGTTGGCCGCGCATATGAATCCTTTAGATCCAGTCTTGAACGCATGGGGGTTTTCTCCGGCACCCTCGTTATTTTGATTGTTTTGTACCTTCTCTACCCGTATTTCTCCTTTGTTGTGCAGGCGGCCTTCACTCTTTTAGTAGGGCAATAGGGAAGAAGTTGCGTAGTTTCATTCTATATAGTAGATTGTGGGCAACGCCTTTGGGGCGTTTTTAATTCGAATGGCACGTATATCACAGCTTGTCCGCAAAGGACGCAAACAATTGAAGAGCAAGTCGAAGTCACCGGCCCTTGGTCGTGGTTTCAACGTTCTCAAAAACCGCCCTGTGTTCTACTCATCTCCATTCAAACGCGGCGTCTGCACGAAAGTAACGACTATGACTCCCCGCAAGCCTAACTCAGCTATCCGCAAAATCGCCCGCGTTCGCTTGACCAACGGTCAGGAAATCACAGCCTACATTCCAGGTGAAGGCCACAACCTCCAGGAACACTCAGTGGTTATGGTTCGTGCAGGTCGTGTGAAAGACATCAACGTTCGTTACCAGATCGTCCGCGGTCGTCTCGATGCAGGTGCAGTTGAGAAGCGTAATGTTTCTCGCTCACGTTACGGTGTTAAACGCGCAAGCGGTAAGAAATAATTTATATGCGTCGACCAGTTAAAAATCGCAATATCGTCGGTCCTGACATGAAGTTCAACTCAACCAAGGTTGAGAAGTTCATCAACTCTGTTATGTGGGATGGCAAGAAGAGCACTGCTCGCAAGGTTGTGTACGATGCCTTCGATATCATCCAGGAGAAAACTAAAGTAGAAAGCCCAATCGAAATTTTTGAAGAAGCTATTCGCAACGTTGGTCCTGCAATGGAAATTCGCTCACGCCGCGTCGGTGGTGCAAACTACCAGGTTCCTCGCGAAGTTCGTCCAGAACGCAAGCAAGCTCTTGCATACCGCTGGATCTTGGCGGCAGCCCGCGCACGCAAGGGTATGCCTATGGCAAACCGCCTCGCAGAAGAAATCATCGCAGCGTCTAAGAACGAAGGTCCTGCAATCAAGAAGCGCGAAGATACTCACAAGATGGCAGAATCAAACAAAGCATTCGCCCACTTCGCCTGGTAATTTCAAAAAACAAATCACAAAAACCCCTTGGTTGTATAACCAAGGGGTTTTTAGTATGGTGCCCAAGGAAACTTTCTCCCTAAAGAGGGGATTGTAATGAACGGCGTTCTTCATAGAGAGGGTTACACAATGACCGAGAATCTTTTTGGCACGGATGGAATCCGCGGCGAAGCGAACAAAAAGCTTACGCCGGAGCTGGCCCTTAAGGTCGGCAAGGCTGCAGGTATTCATTTCCGACGCGACAAACCCGGACATCGACACAGGGTACTCATTGGCAAGGACACGCGCCTTTCCTGCTATATGTTGGAGCAGGCACTAACTGCCGGCTTCTTGTCGGCAGGAATGCATGTCCTGTTAACAGGACCAATTCCAACTCCTGGCGTCGCTGCACTTACGCGTTCAATGCGCGCCGATTTGGGCGTGATGATCACTGCGTCGCACAACTCGTACGAGGACAACGGTATCAAGTTGTTCGGCCCCGACGGCTTCAAGCTTTCAGACAATGCCGAAGAGGTCATCAAAGTATTGATGGGGTCCGACTGTTCCTCGCAGCTTGCGTACGGCGAGGATATAGGTCGGGCGCAACGTATCGAGGGTGTCGATGGCCGCTATGTTGAAATCGTAAAACGGGTAGTGCCCGATATCGACTTCGACGGTCTTCGCGTTGTTATCGATTGCGCGAACGGTGCGGCGTACAAGGTCGCTCCGCTTGCTCTCGAGGAGCTGGGCGCAGAGGTGTTCGCACTGGGTGTTGAGCCCAACGGCGTGAACATCAACGACGGCTGCGGTTCTACAAAACCCGCAAAGCTTCAAGCCGAAGTTCTTCGTCTGCGCGCTGACCTCGGTGTTGCGCTGGACGGAGACGCCGACCGAGTGCTGATCGTGGACGAGAAAGGGAAAGTGGTTGGCGGCGACGAGATCCTTGCGATTATCGCCGGCAAATCGCCTCAGTTGTTCAAGAATGGTGTCGTTGGGACTGTTATGACAAATACCGGTCTTGAACGGTATCTTCGTCAAAATGACATTCCGCTCCATCGTGCGAAGGTGGGGGACAGGTATGTTCTGGAGATGATGCGGGAGAAAGAGTGTTTGCTAGGAGGTGAATCCTCCGGGCATATCATTCTTTCTCCCGCGACAACTGGCGACGGCCTTGTTGCGGCCCTTCAGGTTCTTGCGGTCCTTAAGGAGGCTGGCTGCGCAATGTCCGAACTGGCTCATTGTTTCGAGCCCGTTCCTCAAATACTCCGAAACGTTCGTGCCCCCAAGGAACTGCTCAAGGTGCCTGCCGTCGAGCAGGCAGTGAAGGCGGCCGAAGGGAAACTTGGAGAGGGTGGGCGGCTTATTGTGCGCCCTTCCGGAACTGAACCGCTCATCCGCTTGATGGCGGAAGGGCCTGATGCCCAGCTCGTTGGATCGGTTCTTCAAGAGCTGGAATCTGCAATCGAAAAATCTCGTTACTAGCTCAGGCCGTCCCCTAAAAAGGACGGCCTTTTCTTTTTGCATTTTTGGCCATCTAAGGTATTGTGTAGTCAACGCGCTTTTGCGCTATTTTTAATCCTCATTATCTATATGGCAGACACCAGAGACTATCCACTCGAGAAGGTTCGTAACTTCGGAATCATCGCGCACATCGATGCAGGCAAGACCACCACGTCTGAACGCATTTTGTATTACACCGGCTCACAGCACAAAATCGGTGAAGTGCACGACGGCGGAACCACCACCGACTGGATGGAACAGGAAAAGGAGCGCGGCATTACTATCACTGCCGCTGCTATTACCTGCTTCTGGAGCCGCACCGACGAAGCGGACAAGAAAGATATCTCAAAGAAGTATCGCTTTAACATCATCGACACTCCAGGCCACATCGACTTTACCGTAGAAGTGAAGCGCTCAATGCGCGTACTCGACGGCGCAGTCTGCGTTTTCGACGGCGTTGCCGGCGTAGAACCACAATCTGAAACAAACTGGCGTTATGCCGACGAAGCAAGTGTTCCTCGCGTATGTTTCATCAACAAGCTCGACCGAACAGGCGCATCATTTGAAAAGTCATACGCTTCGATTCTCGACCGTCTTACCAAAGACGCTGTTCGCATGCAGATCCCAATTGGCGCAGAAGATGTATTTGAAGGCATCATCGACCTTTTGACCATGAAGGCCTACAAAAACGAAGGAGCTATGGGCGACAACGTTGTTGAAATGCCAGTCCCTGAAAACATGATGGACGAGGCGAAAAAATATCGCGCAGAACTTATCGAGAAAATCGTCGAGAATGATGAGCAGATGATGACTGATTACCTCGAAGGTAAAGAGCCAACACTCGAAGCCCTCAAGGCGACTCTCCGCAAGGCTGTTATCGCAAACAAAATCTTCCCAGTGTACGTAGGTTCAGCACTTAAAAACAAAGGTGTGCAGTTGGTGCTCGACGCAGTTGTCGACTACCTTCCATCTCCTTTGGACATGCCTCCAGTTACAGGTACAGATCCTCGCACAGGTGAGGCAACGACTCGCACTGCTTCAGACTCTGAACCATTCTGCGCACTCGCATTCAAACTTCAAGCAGACCCATTCGTTGGTCAGCTAACCTTCTTCCGTGTGTACTCAGGAAGTATTGAAGCTGGTTCATATATCTACAACTCAACCACAGGTTCGAAAGAACGCCTTGGCCGTATCGTTCGTTTGCAAGCAAACGAACGCGAAGAAGTGAAGAAAGTGTATGCAGGTGAAATTGCTGCAGCCGTAGGTTTGAAGGACACGAAGACTTCTCACACACTCTGTGACGAAGCAAATCCAATCCAACTCGAACAAATTAAATTCCCAGAACCAGTTATTTCGCTCCGCATTGAACCTAAAACAAAGGCTGACCAGGAGAAGATGGGTATGGCAATGAAGAAGCTTGCCGACGAAGACCCAACTTTCCGTGTCTCAACCGACGCAGAGACAATGGAAACTCTTATTTCAGGCATGGGTGAACTTCACCTTGAAATTTTGGTTGACCGCATGAAACGCGAGTTCGGCGTTGAAGCAAATGTTGGTACGCCACAGGTTGCCTACCGCGAGACTATTCTCCAGGAAGCAGAAGCAGAAGGTAAGTACATCAAACAAACGGGCGGTAAGGGTCAGTACGGCCACGTCCGTTTGCGCCTCAAGCCACTCGAACCGCTTGATCCTGAAAAGAAGATTGCAAAGAACATCACACGCGAAGACCACTTCGAATTCATCAACAGCATTAAGGGAGGTGTCGTTCCACAAGAATTCATCGGCCCAGTTGAAAAGGGTATTCGTGAAGCAATGGAGCGCGGTATCGTTGCAGGCTACAAGATGGTTGATATCTCAGCTGAGCTTTACGACGGTTCATACCACGATGTGGACTCATCAGAAATTGCCTTCAAAATCGCAGCATCTATGGGCTTCCAAGATGCAGCCAAGGCAGCTAAGGCAGTATTGCTTGAGCCTATTATGAAAGTCGAAGTTGTCGTCCCAGAAAAGTTCATGGGTGACGTGACTGGCTCTCTCTCAAGTAAGCGCGGAACTATCGAAGGTATGGAGGAACGCGGTCTTGCTCGCGCAGTGAAAGCAAAGGTGCCACTCGCAGAAATGTTCAGCTACACCAGCTCACTCCGCTCTATGACTGAAGGTCGCGGTTCGTTCACGATGGAATTCGACCACTACGAAGTCGTTCCACCAAACGTTGCGGCTGACATCATCGCTTCAAGAAAGTAAAACTTATCCCCACAGCTTCGCTTGTGCGAGCCGTGAAGGAAGCATAAAATCATGAGTAACAGGGCATCCCGGAAACGGGACGCCCTTTCTCGTATTTATTCTCTAAATTTTATAAAAAGTTCTATGCCCATTCATCGTCTGTCACGAATGTTCGCTCTCGGTAATTTTGCGGTTGCTACCGCGATATTGCTGTCTATG
>MEXB01000006.1 GCA_001773575.1 Candidatus Adlerbacteria bacterium RIFOXYC1_FULL_48_26
ATAATTATTGTATTTTAATTTGGCGCACGCCAGAAAATATGAATAATTTTTCAAAAAGCCTATGGCCGCCAACTCGCTGCACGACAATAGACAGTAGCGGACAATGTACAGCTCCATCGGCTGCCAATTCAGTTTATATTGGGACCGGTACATTCGCCGCAGGATGTTAGTGTATTGCTACAGAAGGCTGTTTCTACGATATACTTTAATTTATGTCTGCGCTTGCACAGTATCTCGTACAAAATCTCTTTGAGGAACCAAACTACGCGCCAACGCGAGATGGTTTTGGCCAAGGGCTTTTAGAACTTGGCGAAAAAGATCCACGGGTCGTTGCGCTGTGTGCCGACTTGTCAGAGTCTACGCGCATGCTCGCGTTTAAAGAAAAATATCCGGAGAGGTTTATTCAAGTAGGTGTTGCAGAGCAAAATCTAGCAACTATAGCGTCCGGGCTGGCGAACTATGGGAAGATTCCATTTATTGCATCGTACGCAGCATTTTCTCCAGGCCGCAATAATGAACAAATTCGCACAACCATTTCTCTTAACAACGTCCCTGTAAAAATTGTCGGTTCACACGCTGGGCTTTCCGTCGGTCCCGATGGCGCGACGCACCAGGCGCTTGAGGATATAGCGCTTATGCGAGTACAGCCGAACATGACGGTTATTTCACCTTGCGATAAAGAAGAGGCGCGCAAGGCAACATTGGCAGCCGCGGCACATCCTGGGCCTGTCTATATTCGTCTTGCGCGTGAGAAGACGCCGGTGATTACTACTGCAGATACTCCATTTCAAATAGGGAAAGCTACAGAGCTATGGCAAGGTAATAACCCACAGGTGGCAGTGTTTGTAACTGGCCCGCTTGCTCACAATGCACTTCTGGCGGCCCAAGCGCTTGCGAGTGAAATTTCAGTAACGGTCATAAACATACACACCATCAAGCCTATCGATGAAGCAGCGGTCATTTCTTTTGCAAAACAAGCGGGCTCGGTAGTAACAGTAGAGGAACATCAGATTGCAGGAGGTTTAGGAAGCGCCGTTGCAGAAGTGCTGGCACGGAATTATCCAGTCCCTATAGAGTTTATTGGTGTGCATGACAGGTTCGGCCAGTCAGGGGAAGGTGTAGAATTATGGAGAGAATACAAACTCGACGCCTCCAGCATACAAGCTGCGATACGAACTGTATTCGCTAGAAAATTAACATAATATTTTTATGTTTGAACTCACACAACGAAAGGCAAATATTTTTCGCTCATGGATTAATCCATTTATAAGTTTGATGTTCGTGGGAAGTTTTTCCCTCGGCGCATTTCTGATCGTATACAACACTGCCTTTGGGAAAAATCCAATTGCTGAGGTGTTTACCTCAGCAATTGAAAGCCGCACAACCTTGCCGGACAAATAGACTAGAGACTGGTTAGTTTGTATTCAGCAGGGGCTGAACGAAGATATTCTTCGAGTTTTTCTCGACTGAGCAAACCTTTTTGTGCGCCAACTTCCTGCACAACAGACATTGCATTTATTGGTCCCCAAAGAAGTGCTTCCTGGAAAGGTTTTCCAAGCGCCAAGGCTGCTGCTACAGTTGATGCAAATGCATCTCCGGCGCCTGTGCGTTCAAACGGTGCTCGCGCATCTGGGTACATGGGTGCAAACCAGTATGCGCCCTGTTCATCGCGGGCATACGCACCTTTGCGGTCGTCAGTAATAACCACAAGTTTTGGACCCAACGCGTGGAGTCCGTCCAATAACTCTTTTTTATTATCAGTTGGCTCAAGCCCCAATATGCGCTCCGATTCTTGTTTATTGCATACGAACAATTCTGTACGCGCATAAATATCTTTAAGAGCCTCAATACCGAGCTTCATTTGGAATGTCCCTGGCTGGAAGGCGAGCTTGGTGTCTGGGTGTACGACAATCCATTTTGCAATCTCCTGGTGATACGGTAGAGAGTTGTCGGCGAGAGAAGAAAGATATATCCATTTTGTATTCTCTGGAATTTCAGGAAGGCGATAGTCGTAGTGTTCGTGTTTTACCAAAATTGTGCGCTCTGTTTCGTACCACAATACATAATGGTAGTTGCTAGGTCGCGTTGGGTCTTTGACCATAAACGAAATATCAACGCCTTCTTTTTTAAGCACATCGAGACAGTCTTCGCCGTACCTATCTTCACCAATATAAGCTCGAAGAGCTGCTTTAATGCCTAGGCGGGCAGCGGAAACAGCCGCATTTGATGCGTTTCCGACGGCAGCCGCAAGCTCAAAGTGGTCGTAGGGGATTTTATCGCCCCAGCGCATGCAGATCTCGCAGGACTCATCGTTTATATTGCAATGAACTCGCGCCTCTTTAAGGCGAATGAAGGGCTCAGTGACAATGTCACCAATTGCAAAGAAGTCTATAGATTCATCCATATGTTAATTATATCTCATATATAATAGAGAGTATGAAAACCTTGAAAGAATTAATTTCTGAATACAGAACAGCAGGAAAGGCGTTGGGGCATTTTAATTTTTCAGACTCAAACCAGTTGCAAGCTATAGCTGCGGCCGCAAAAGAAACTGGGTTGCCAGTGGTTGTGGGATTGTCTGAGGGTGAGCGCGAATTTTTCCCTATAGCACAAGCTCGTGCGCTCGTTAATTTTTATAACGAACAGGGTGTAGAGATGTATTTGAACGCTGACCATACGTATGGTGTTGAAAAAGTGCAGCATGCGATAGTAGACGGTGTTGATTCCGTTGTGGTTGATGGCGCAAAACTTCCGTTTGAAGAAAACTCTCACCTGCTTTCAACTTCTGTAAAGTACGCGCGCGCAAGCGGCCGCGAAGTGTTAATAGAAGGAGAACTTGGGTACATCGGCACATCGTCCAATGTTATGGAGTCGCTTCCTGAAGGCGCTGCAATTACAGAAGACATGATGACCAAACCGGAAGATCTGCGAAGATTGGTTGAAGAAACCGGTATAGATTTAGTTGCGCCAGCGGTCGGGAACATTCATGGCATTGTCTTGCATGGACAACCAAAACTTTCCATCGCACGCATTGCGGCCTTAAATATGGCGGCAGGTGTACCTCTTGTGTTACACGGAGGCTCAGGTTCTTCAGATGAAGAATTCCAGCAAGCCATACAGGCAGGCATTGCGATGGTCCATATAAATACCGACCTTCGTGTTATCTATCACGACACTTTGAAAAAGACCTTGGATGAAGGAAAGGAGACCACTCCCTATAAATTCCTCACTCCCTCAGTCGAGGCAACGCGCGACTATGTAGCCCAAAAGATGCGTTTGTTTGCAAATATGTAGGTTTTTAGGTATATTGTCCCCACATGCAATTGGCAGTAGAAAAACGAGATACAAAGGTAAAAGCAGCGGCTATCCGCAAGGGCGGCTTTATGCCTGCAGTAGTCTACGGCCGCAGCGAGGAATCAACTCCTATTTCTGTTTCCCGCAAAGAATTTGAAAAGCTCTTCAAGGTAGCAGGTTCAGCAACCGTTATCACTCTCAAGGGTTTGGGTGAGGAAAAGGATGCCCTTATCCACGAAGTAGAATTCCACGCAGTTTCTGGTGAGCCTCTCCACGCTGACTTTTACGCTATTGAAAAGGGCCAGACTGTTACTGTGTCTGTACCGTTTGAATTCGAGGGCGTTTCTCCTGCGGTAAAAGATCTCGGCGGTATTTTGGTGAAAGTTATCCACGAAATTGAAATGGAGGTGCTTCCAAAGGATCTTCCAAACCTTATCCACGTGGATATTTCAAAACTTACAACCCTCGACAGCAAGATTTTCGTATCAGACTTGAAGCTCCCATCAAGTGCTGTTCTTAGCATCCCAACCGATGAAGTGGTTGCAATGATTGATACTGCTAAGGAAGAGACTGAAGAAAGCGCTCCTATGGACCTTTCATCTATTGAAACCAGCGTTGAGCGCGGTAAGAAAGAGGAAGAAGCTCCTGCAGACTCAGCAGAATAAAAATGAACATGAAGAAGTCGCCCAAAGGGGCGGCTTTTTTGTTACACTTATGAGATGGACATTTTGGTGAAGCGGCTTTCTGCTGTAGTCATAGCCATCGGATTTTTGGCGGCCATTGTGATACAACAGCCAACAATAACCAAGGCGCAAGATTCAACCAATGTTGATGGCTACCGTGCGCAACTCCAAGCCCAGTTGAGCGATTTGGAAAAACAAATTGCTCAGCAACAGGCCATTCTCGACAGCGCACAGAAACAGGAACAGTCTCTCTCGCGCGATATCAGCATTCTCAACGCACATATCAAACAAGCACAGTTGGCCATCCAAGCTCGTACGCTGGCCATCCAACAACTGACATCGGGCATAGGGGATAAGCAGAACAAAATATTCGGTCTTAACTCTCAATACAATGCCGAGCTTGAATCGTTGGCGGCAATTATGCGCGAGAAAAATCAGCTCGACACAGCGTCCCTGGTCGTGGTCGCACTTTCATCAGAAGATGTTTCAGAATTTTTCTCTGACCTCGCTACGTTCGACCAAATAAACGCGCATCTTCAAGAGTCATTTATGGAGATAACTGATACTCGCACTCAGACTGAGGCAGAAAAGGCCGACCTGGAAGAACAGCTTGAAGAGGAAACACAATTGCGCCAAGTCCAACAGCTCCAGCAACAGCAGATACAAGCGCAGCAGGCACAGAAGCAGAAGATTCTAACTGAAACAAAAGGTCAAGAAAAAACATATCAAGCTATCATCGCGCAGAGCAAGAAATCTGCCGCACAGATCCGCACGGCACTTTTCCAACTCACTGGTTCTGCAGCTATCCCATTTAGTACCGCCCTTGAGTATGCAAATCAGGCAAACAGGGAGACAGGTATCCGCCCAGCATTCCTTTTGGCAATAATCCGCGTGGAATCAAACTTAGGGCAGAACGTTGGTAGTGGTGTATGGACTGTCGACATGAAGTCTCCTCGCGATACCGTGCCTTTCCAAGCAATTGCTGCAAGCTTAGGTCTTAACCCAGACACTCTGCCGGTATCTAAGAAGCCATGGTATGGGTATGGAGGAGCTATGGGTCCGGCTCAGTTTATCCCTTCGACCTGGGCGATGTATGCAGGCTATGCCGCGCCGGACTATAAGTACAACCAGGCGAAAGACCGCGTCGGCAAACGTACTGGAAACACTCCTCCTAACCCTTGGGAACCTGAAGATGCATTTATGGCAGCCGCGATTTATCTAACCGACAACGATGCGGACAAGCAGACAACCGCGGCAGAGTTTAAGGCAGCGATGTGCTACTTGGCTGGGTGCGGCAATGTAAACAATAAAAGCCTTCAGTTTTATGGCGAGCAGGTTGCTGACTTCGCGGTAGAATACCAGTGTCAGATAGATATCATTACTGGCAATTCAAACAGTAAGGCCTGCAGTTAAATACATGTATGTTGATACGTATGCACCGACACCGCGGTTTTACACTCATAGAGCTCTTGGTTGTTATTGCAATAATTGGTATTTTGGCGTCAGTAGTTTTTTCATCACTCAATTCAGCACGCTCAAAGGGGAGGGATGGCTACCGGGCAACATCTATACGGCAAGTACAAAAAGCATTTGAACTTTACGCCGACGACAATAATGGGAATTATCCGGTTTTTGCAGGGTGGTATGGAATGGATTGCGCCTCTACAAGTTGTGATGCGGCTCACAAGGCCGCTCTCAACGCAGCATTTGTTCCTACGTATCTTCCTTCTTGGCCGCGCGATCCGAGCGCCAACGGGGGTGCAGCTGATTGGGGGATACAAGTCAGCTCGAGCGCCACAGGTTACACGATAGTTACCTTCAATAGTGTGGAAAATGCTTGCAACCCAAGGAGTCTGATTGGAGGCTATAACAATAAGAGCTATGTTATCTGTAGCGGCCCTCTTTCATACTACTGTCCCGGACACGGTAGCTATGTAGCGCAGTGTCCTTGATTTTCAGTTTCCGTGTGCTAATATATCCGCATGAAAGCAGAAACCCACCCAACATATTTCCCTGAGGCGAAAGTCACGTGTGTATGTGGCAATAGCTTTGTTGTTGGCTCAACAACAGAGTCTCTTAAGGTTGAAATCTGCAGCGCATGCCACCCGTTCTACACTGGTAACGAGAAAATCCTCGACACTGCCGGTCGCGTGGAGAAATTCAAACAGCGCCGCGCTGCTGCTAAGAAGTAGCTACCCAATGCTTCACAAAAACCTCCCCTTTGCTCGCCCGGCACCTCGACGCGGCTCGCGTCGGGGAGTTTTTGTTTCGCTTACTCTATGGATATAGATATAACCAAATACAAAGAAAATCCAAAGACTGCATACTTCGCAGTTGAGCTTGAACGGTTGCTTGTAGAAGAGGCTGAAGTAAAAGAGTTGGCAGCGGGGGATTTAGGCGAACTTGCCAAGGATGACCTTGTCCGTATTGAAGATCAAAAAGCGGCACTTATTGCAGAAATAGAAAAAATCCTCGCCAAAGAAAAACAGGAAGAAGAGTTTCCGAACGAAGCTATTATGGAAATTCGTGCAGGTACGGGCGGTGAGGAGGCGGCTCTGTTTGCAGAGGAACTCGCCCACATGTACAGCGCCTATGCAGAAGCCCAAGGCTGGCAGATACGCATACTTTCAGAATCTAAGACAGACCTGGGCGGGTATAAAGAAGTTATGCTCGAGCTTAAGGGTTTGGGCGTATACAAACGTATGCGCTTTGAAACTGGCGTGCATCGCATCCAGCGCATTCCAGCGACGGAAAAATCTGGCCGTGTCCACACCTCAACCGCCTCGGTTGCTATGCTTCCTATTCGTAAAAAACACACGGTTGAAATCAATCCTGGCGATATTGAAATGGAGTTTTCTCGCGCAGGAGGCGCGGGAGGACAGAACGTCAACAAGGTGGAAACAGCTGTGCGTATCGTCCACAAACCCACAGGTATTGAGGCGCGCTCACAGTCGGAACGTAACCAGCTTGGTAACCGCGAAAAAGCCATGGGGGTTCTCTTGGCCAAATTGGAACAGTATGAAGAAGAGAAGGCGCGAACAAAACTCTCTGCTGACCGTAAGGAACAGATAGGTACAGGCAGCCGTTCGGAAAAGATCCGCACCTATAACATCCTCCAGGACCGTATTACCGACCACCGCCTTAAGGAAAGCTGGCACAACCTGCCCATTATCTTCCAAGGCAACCTGGACCCCATCCTGGACGCCCTGGCTGGGGCGGAGGGCAACTTTAGCGAGGGAGGGGAGGATAATGAGTAATGTCGCGGATGCCGGAGCAAGACCGGGCCGCGGTTCGGAAGAACCGATCGGACGGACTTGCGCAGGCTTCATCTAAATGGTAACTTAGCTGGGTCTCTATGGAAGAAAATAAATCAATAATCGACACTTTGTTCAAGCTTGGCGCCCACTTCGGGTATGCTAAGTCACGCCGCCATCCTTCGGTGGCTCGTTATATTTTCGGTACAAAAGGCGGTACTGAGCTCTTTGACTTGGAGCAGACTGCCGACTCTCTTTCTTCAGCACTCGAAGTCGTAAAAGGCCTCGCAGGAAGCCGCAAGACCATCCTTTTTGTTGGTGGTAAGGCAGAATCACGCGAACCATTGAAGCGTGCAGCAGAACGCCTTAACTTGCCATACGTAGCGTCTCGCTGGATCGGCGGTACTCTCACAAACTTTTCTGAAATCAAGAAGCGTCTTAACCTTTTGTCAGAGCAGACAGATCAGCGCGAAAAAGGCGAACTCGCAAAGTTCACTAAGCACGAACGTTTGCTCATTGACCGCAACATCGTAGACCTCGAACGCATGTTCGGAGGCCTCAAAGGTATGACAAAAATGCCTGATGCAATGTTTGTCATTGACCCAGGACATGAAAAGGGCGCGATTGCTGAAGCAGTCCAGCTCAACATTCCTGTTATCGCACTTCTCAACACAGACTGCGATATGGCCGGTGTAACATACCCAATCCCTGCAAACGATTCTTCTTCACACGTTATCTCATACGTTCTCGACGAAGTGGCAAAGGCATACGAGCAGAACATTGGCACAGCAACAAACCCTGAGTCGCTCGCAGCACAGCCAGCCGCTAACTAGCTCAATCAATTAATCGTTAGTTCGTTTTCTATGGAAATAACTACTGAAGCAGTAAAAGAGTTGCGTGATAAGACAGGCATTTCTGTTATGGAGTGCAAGAAAGCACTTACAGAAGCAGGTGGTGATATGGAAAAGGCCATGGAGGTCCTTAAGACACGCTCAGCTGCTATGGTTGCAAAGAAGTCAGACCGCGAACTTGCGGCAGGCACAGTTGCTTCTTATATCCACAATGCGGGCCAGGTAGGCTCAATGGTAGTTCTCTGCTCAGAGACCGACTTCGTGTCAAAGAATCCAGAATTTGAAGCGCTTGCACGCGACATTGCGATGCATGTCGCTGCGATGCGCACTGAGTCTGTAGAAGCGCTTGTTTCTGAGACCTTTATCAAGGATCCATCAAAAACTATTGCAGAACTGCTTGCTGGTGCAACGCAGAAGTTTGGCGAACGTGTAGAGGTCAGCAAGATAAGTTGTCTTGCAGTTCACTAATGCTAGACTAAATGTATGGTGCTTTTTTTCACCGTATTACTTGGGATATCCATCGTCGGGCTTGTTTCTTTGTTAGCTATAAAACGTTGGGAATTGCGCACGGGCAACATGTTGCTCGCAGGCGTCCGTCCCCAGGTGTCACGGGCGTCCCATCGTGTTATGGTGTGGATCGAGCGTGTACTGCCGCACCTCATGACACAGCTTGCACGCCGCGGAGTGAACGAGGGACGGGTCCTCGTACACCGTGGAGCAGCGCATTCGTTGCTGTGGGCGGAGCAGGGGCTCGAGCGCGTGCTTGCTAAACTGCGCGGCGTTACAGAGCGTCCTCGCAGCAATAAAGAGGCTTCAGCCTTCTTGCGCGAGATAGCTGAGCACAAGCGCCAGCTTGTGCAAGATAAACAGGAGCGTCCAGTTCAAGAGGAGAAAGAAGCCCAGGAATAATATCGCCGCCTTAGCTCAGTTGGTAGAGCAACTCTTTTGTAAAGAGAAGGTCCCCAGTTCAAATCTGGGAGGCGGCTCCAAGAAGAATCTAGTTCGTAGGGGTTGTGGAAGTGGCGAGAGTTTTAAGCTCTGGCATTATCTTCTGTAGTTCGTCGAGTGGTTTAAAACCAAAGATCGGAGCGCGACCGTTGATGATATAGGCAGGCAATGGTCCTGATACTTTATAGAGCGACTCAAGCGTTTTAAGGGCAGAGAGGTCGAGGTTGTAGTCGAATGAGTACACGCGTAGGCCCGGGTATGTTTGGCGGAGGTAGGTGAGGACCTGACCAGCTTCACCGCACTGTGCGCAGTCGCCAGCGTTTGAATAGAAGTAGAGAATATAGACTGGTTTCAAATTACATTTTTTAGAAATCTGCTCGAGTAACAAGTAGTCTTTAATCTGAAGCAACGAATACTGCTTCTTAAGCAAGATAACTTGCTTGTTGTCTGAACCAAGATTTTGTTCCGCGACAGAAAGGCGTGAGGCAAGGGAATTGAGTTCGTCAGACAAGATGTCATTTTCTTCAATAGTCTTGCAGTCGAGGTTGCCAAGCAGGTCGAACTGAGTTTCTGACGAAAGGATGTCTATAGAGATGCTTTGTTCCGTTGCAGCAATGTCAGCGATGCGTGCCTGGTTAAAGCGCCACGCAGCGTAAAAAGCGGTGGCAAAGATAGCCGCCGTTATAACCAATGTAAGTAAGTATTTTTTCCAAGCCATTTAATTTAGCGCGTTAGGTGAGCCACCCGCGTTCCTTGGACAATACAGTATCCCAGCCTGCACGCGCAAGCCAGAAGGGGGCGACGAATCCGTACAAGAGGAAATACGAGACAAACGAGACGAGGGTGAGTTTGGTGCCAGAAATGCGCTGTCCGATGAATATTGCAGTGAACATCATGCCGAGGGTGAATACGATAAGGAAGGTGAGCATGCTTGTATCAATAACGTACAGCCATTGAGGGGGTTGGGTTGGAAGTGAGAGAGAAATTGGCACATGTGTTTGCCAGAGTGAGTATGTCTTTGAAATAAAATATGAACTAAGGCTCCATGCTGCATAGCCTGCCGTGTAAAGGCCAGCTATAAACCCAGCAAGACCAAGCGGCAGTGCTAGCATGCCGAAGTTCCCATACTTCTTATTGAAATATACATATGAGTAGTCGCGAGAGTTTTCAAGAAAGCCTCGTGACCAGCGTGTGCGCTGGCGTATAAGTGCACCAACAGTTTTTGGAACATTGGTATGAACAAACGCAGTGTGGACATTCACGAGTTTGAGGCCGTTAACGTGTATACGGAACGCCATCTCCATGTCTTCTGTGTGATGGGCTTTGCGGAATGGCCCGACTATTGAAAACAGCGTGCGGCGGTAAATTGAGAATGGTCCTGGAAGAACCGAGATTGCGTTGATATTGTCGAACATCTTCTTGTAGAAAATACCGAATGTATATTCAACGGACTGCATCAGTTCGAGGATGTTGCGTGGGCGGTGTACTTTCATCGCAGGCGCTGCTGCCATAATCAATGGGTCGTCATTGAACGCTTTTACCATTTCAATAAGCGCGTCTTTTTCAACGAAGGAGTCGGCGTCGAGGCAACCAACAAGTTCGCTATCTGAATGTTCAAGACCAAAGTTGAGTGCAGAATATTTGCTGCCCTCGTTTTTCTTTTGGAAGATTTTTACTTGGGGATTGTGTGCAAATTTTTGTGCCGCTTCAAATGTATTATCGGTAGAGCCGTCGTCGATTATAACGATAGAGAGCTTGTCTTTTGGGTACTCCATCTCAAGGAGAGAATCTATCGTGGGTGCGAGTGTGTCGCCTTTGTTCCAGCAAGGAACCAAAATAGCCACGCTTGGGTAGCGCGTCGGCAAGGCCTTTGTCTTCTTAGAGGGGCGCTTTTCGAGGAAGGAGATAAGAAGAAAAACCTCGAAATAGACGGCCAGGAACAGGCACACATAGATGCCCGAAGTACCAATATCCATAAAGATGAGTATACGGTATACTGGGCCGTATGAAAAGCGAATTAACGCCGGAAAATAAGGGCGAAATGCGTGGACATATGCACCCGATAAGCTCGCTTATTCGTGAAGCAAATAAGATTTTTTCTGACATGGGTTTTGCCTTTGCCTCCGGCCCTCTGGTTGAGAGCGAATGGTACAACTTTGACTCACTCAACGTGCCAAAAGACCATCCAGCACGCGACATGCAGGACACGTTCTTTATGAAGGACGAGCCAGAGACAGTTCTGCGCACACACACCTCTCCTGTGCAGGTCCGTTACATGGAAGAACAACTTAAAAAGGGGATCCAGCCACCGTACCGTGTTATCGTGCCTGGAAAAGTATTCCGCAACGAAGCGACAGACATGACGCATGAAGCAGAATTTTTTCAGATTGAAGGTCTTGCTGTTGGTGAAGACATCACACTCGCACACTTGAAAGGCACGCTCGAAAGATTTTTTAAAGAATTATTTAAGGGAGTAAATGTTGAAGTTCGTTTTCGTCCGAGCTTCTTTCCGTTTACTGAACCTTCAGTAGAAGTTGATATGCGTTTGATGGGCGAGACTGCGCCGGAGAAACTTCGCGGCAAATGGATAGAAATGATGGGTGCGGGCATGGTGCATCCAAACGTTATTAAAAACGCAGGGCTGGATCCTCAGAAATATCGCGGGTTCGCCTTTGGTATGGGTCTGGACCGCCTTGCAATTGTTCGCTGGGCAATAGATGACATCCGCCTTATGCACTCTGCTGACCTCCGCTTCATCAATCAATTTTAAATATGAAAGTTTCTAAACTCTGGCTCGATAAATTCTTTGATGCTCCTCTGCCAAACGCAGAAGCACTTTCTGATGCGCTTACATTCCATGCGTTTGAGATAGATGGCGTGGATAAAGTGGGTGAGGATGAGGTGCTTGATGTAAAAATCACAGCAAACCGAGGGCACGATTGCTTGTCGCACCGTGGAATTGCAAAAGAACTCTCAGCAATTCTTAAACTGCCATTTACTCACGACCCCTTTGTTGCTTCGAAAACAGTTGCTTCTCTCGCTGCAGGTCAGCAAGGGGACGTTCGAGAAGCAACTGTTTCCGTCGCTCTCGACACACCTCTTTGCAAACGCTATATAGCTGCAAACATTAAGGGCGTAAAAGTTGGTCCCTCGCCTAAGTGGCTCCAAGAAAGACTTGAGGCAATAGGTCAGCGCCCTATAAACAACGTTGTGGACGCAACAAACTTTGTCATGTTTAACACTGGCCAGCCGCTGCATGCATTCGATGCAGGAAAGCTTACAAGTGTTGATGGAAAATATTCTATTGAAGTTCGTGCTGCAAAGAATGGCGAAAAGATGCTTGCGCTTGATGGCAAAGAATACGAACTTAAGGACTCGATGCTTGTTATTGCAGATGCAAACGAAGTGATAGGTTTGGCTGGCGTAAAGGGCGGCATGCCATCAGGTATCACTACAGATACGGTAGATATCATTGTTGAATCAGCAAACTTCGACGGCGTTACAACGCGCAAAACCGCAGCAGCTCTCAAGCTTCGTACCGATGCGTCGTCGCGCTTTGAGCAGGTTATTTCTCCAGAAATGTGCGCTCACGGTATTTCAGGAATGATCGAATTGATGCAGCGTCCGGATATGAATATGGGTGGGGAGGTAGTGTCAGTAGTTGATATATACCCACAACCACAACAACAAACCTACGTTTCAGTAACGGTCGAGCAAGTAAATAAAATACTCGGCACCAAGCTAACAGGAGCTGACATTGCAGATGTATTTCAGCGTCTCGGCTTTCCATACAAAGAACAGAGCGACATCTTTGAGGTTCAACCTCCAGCCGAGCGCCTCGACCTTACGATCCCAGAAGATTTGGTTGAAGAAGTGGGACGCATTATTGGTTACGACAAGATTGCTCCAGTTGAGCTTCCTGCATTCGCGACACAGCCTGAAATTAATGCTGGGTTCTATACAGCAGAAAAAGTTCGCGAAGAATTGATGTCGCAGGGCTATTCAGAAGTAGTCACGAGCGTTTTTGCAGAAACTGGAGAGCGTACTGTTCTCAACAAAGTTGATGGGGTAAAACCGTATCTTCGTACCAGCCTTATTTCAGGATTGAATGATGCCGTCAAGAAAAATATTCCTAATAAAGATTTACTTGGAATTAAAGAAATAAAACTATTTGAGATCGGCACTGTCTGGAAAGATGGAAAAGAAATGATGATGGTTGGAATTGTTACAGAAAAACAGGCTGCTGTTGAAGAACCTTTGGAAATGCATGCACCA
Organism: Candidatus Adlerbacteria bacterium RIFOXYC1_FULL_48_26; assembly: GCA_001773575.1. GTDB lineage: Bacteria > Patescibacteriota > Minisyncoccia > Phycocordibacterales > SBAW01 > GWA1-54-10. The sequence continues at coordinate 13,306 of MEXB01000006.1, forward strand.
AGCGCTGCTCCTACTCAGTATGAAAATCTTCCGCTGTCTGAGACTCAGCAATACAAGCCGTTTTCTAAATACCCATACATTGTGCGCGATGTGGCCGTTTGGGTACCGAATGATACCCAAGCAAATGAAGTAGAGGATTCCATTCAGAAAGAGGCGGGGGAGTTGTGCAAGAAAATTTCACTCTTCGACCGTTTCCAAAAAGCTGACAAAACTTCGCTCGCATTCCGCCTTATTTTCCAATCGTTCGATAAGACGCTTGAAGATTCTGAAGCAAATACTGCAATGGAGAAAGTCTACGTCGCTCTCAAAGCAAAGGGCTTTGAAATACGTTGATTTGTAAGGCTACTTTTCCACTTTTAAGCTTTCAGAAAGCCCCGGTCTCTGGTATACTAATTGCATAACCCAGCCGGGGTTTTATCTTTATATGGCTGCTGACAAAACTAAGAAATCAAACTACGACGCGTCGTCAATTACAGTTCTCGAAGGGTTGGAAGCCGTACGTCGCCGTCCCGGCATGTACATCGGTACCACTGGTCCCGATGGTCTCCACCACCTTATTTGGGAAATCTTCGACAACTCACGCGACGAAGCCATGGGTGGTTTTGCTAATGACATCGAAGTAGTTATCTTGCCCGGTGGAAAAGATGAAGCCCCATTTATCCGCGTTGCTGACAACGGCCGCGGTATTCCAGTCGATGTTCACAAGGCAACGAAGGTTTCTGCTCTTGAAACTATTATGTCGACGCTCCATGCCGGCGGTAAATTCGGTGGCGAAGGATACAAAGTGTCCGGCGGTCTCCACGGCGTGGGTGCATCCGTAGTTAACGCGCTCTCAACCTATCTCCGTGCGGAAGTTCACCGCGATGGCGGCGTACACATGCAGGAGTATGCGCTTGGTAAGAGAAAGGCTGCAGTAAAAAGACTCGGCTCTTCAAAATTGCACGGCACAGTTACTGCATACCAGGCAGACCCTTCTATCTTTACAGCAGGAATTGAATATAACTTCGACAAAATCGTCTCGCACCTCCGCGAGCAGGCGTACTTGGTAAAAGGACTCCGTATCACCATCGTTGATGCGCGCAAAGCAGATGTAACCCTTCCTAAGGCAGGTGAGACATTGTTTATGCGCGACCAGCTCGGCGACTGCCCATCACAGACGTTCTACTTTGAAGGCGGTTTGCGCTCACTCATTTCGTTCTACAACCGCTACCAGAAACCAGTTCACAAGAATATTTTCTACATTGAGAAAGAATACATTCCAGCAAGTGGTAAAGAAGAAGATAGCGTTGCTGTTGAAATTGCATTGCAGTATGCGGACGATATGTCGTCACGCGTGTTCCCATTCGCAAACAACATCTACAACTCAGAGGGAGGTACACACATCACTGGCTTTAAGACTGCACTTACGCGTACGCTCAACGCCTACGGCCGCAAAAATAATGTATTGAAAGAGAGCGAAGAAAACCTCACAGGCGATGACGTGCTTGAAGGTCTTACTGCCGTTGTCTCGGTAAAGCTCCGCGAAATTCAGTTTGAAGGCCAGACAAAGGGCAAGCTTGGTAGCGTTGAGGCACAGGGTGCAGTCGCAAACATCTTTGCAGATGCCTTTAGCGAATTCTTGGAAGAGAATCCAGATGACGCTCGCTCTATCTTGCAGAAATCTATCCTCGCTCTC
>MEXB01000007.1 GCA_001773575.1 Candidatus Adlerbacteria bacterium RIFOXYC1_FULL_48_26
GGCGTACGCATTGGTCTAAAGCCACCACGCACGCGGAGCGTGCGATTAGTCAGAGTTTTGTTGGAAAAAGGTTCGAGCAAAGGATATGATTAGATCACAAAAAGCAACGAAGACCTCCCCTGCGGGAGGTTTCGTGCTTTTTGTGAGGCCAGATAGTTCGCGTAACTAACACCCAGTCTCAACTGTTGTAATGGATATGCAAACTAAAAACTTTATTCGCCCCCTTATTGGGGCAGCAATCATCTTAGCAATCCCGGCTCTCTGTATGATCTTCAGTGTTGATGGGTGGATGTGGAGCGCGATGGACTTCCTCATTATGGGAACACTTCTATACGTCGGAGGACTAACCTACGAATTCTTCGCGCTCAAGGCCCGCACTCCCGGACAGCGAGGTCTTATCGCCATTGCAGTGTTATGTTTTGTCCTTGTTATTTGGGCACAGCTTGCCGTCCAAGCCGTCTCTCAGCTTATCGGTTTTTCCAATTAAGCTCTTGTCGCACGAGTAGTTCTCGCGCACGCTCAGGTTCTCGCATCAAATGCTCTACAGTTTTCTCCATACGGATACTTTGAGAACCCTTAACGAGTATGCAGTCGCCTGATTTGATTAATCCTGCCAACTCATCCCCTGCTTTTTCTGAATCTTCATATTGAAAGATAGCGCTGTCTTTCATTCCGTTATCGAGCGCGCCTTGTGCCATGTCGCGCGCACGGAACCCTACCGTGCACAGTATGTCTACTTTCTTTACCGCATACGCACCGATTTTACGATGCTCTTCTACTGAGTGGCGGCCAAGCTCAAGCATGTCGCCAAGAACTGCAATTCTCCTACCTGTTTTCTTTCCTTTATTTTTAAATACTGAGTTAAGCGCATCTATAGCGGACTCAACTGCTGTCGGCGATGAATTATACGTGTCGTCTATGACCAGCGAGTCTTTGACGCCCTCTATAAGATGCATACGTCCCGGTGGAGTTTTATACTTCGCCAACCCTTGGGCAATATTTCCTATATGCATACCCACCACGTACCCTACTGCCGCAGCAGCCACAGCTGGTAGGGCTGCATGGTTGCCGACAGTTCCACGTATAGCAACAGGAACAGTACCCTGCGGCGTAGTGATCTGCCCCTCTATACCAGAAGGTTGCTCATGCTCGCCTTCACGCATAAGTGAAAATTCCCCAGCTTGGATATCTGCACCTTCTGAAAGTCCGAAGGTTACTATATGCGCACCGTGTTTCTCTGCTTTCTTTACGAGAACATCTTTGCGCGTATCATCAGCATAGATAATCACAGTACCCGCAGATGAAAGTGCGTTTATAAGAGAAGCTTTTTCTTGAACGACAGCCTCCGGTGAATCAAAAAATTCAACGTGCACCGGAACCTCTGGCAAGTGTGTAATAACTGCAATATCAACTGGAAGCCATGCAGCGAGAGAGCTAATATCGCCAGGGCGGTCTGCGCCCACCTCAAGTACTAACCATTTTGGGTATGTCGCGTTAGACACAATAAGAGACAACCCATCAAGCAAATTCTGAATCCAGTGCAAAGGGTTATTCCATGCATTGGGTACGCCAAGAATTGTGAGAGGGAGCCCTATCTCGCTATTAAAACTTTTATCACTTTTACGAACATGGTGTTCTTTTGAGAGAACTGCGTAGATCGCATCTTTTGTTGAAGTTTTTCCAACGCTGCCGGTTATTGCAACGATATGGGGTTTATATTTGCGGACAATAAGACGCGCTTCAAGTGTAAGCAAGTAAACAATGCATCGTTTAAAGATACTTCGCATAAAATCTATTGAGTTGAGACACTATCTGTCCGGCGGGACGTCGTAGTAGTTAATAAGGAATTGAACAATACGATGGAACGTTGTACCCCAAGTCTCTGACGAATATTGCGCACCGACAGGTTGATACCCAAAAAGGAAAATAATGTATTTTGCATTGTAAGAAGGGAAAAAGCCGAAATAACTGTGTAGGTATCTGTCACTATAGTAGCCTCCGCCTGAGGGGTTCGCAATCTGGGCAGTCCCCGTCTTTGCACCCACACTGTAATGCTCAAATTGCAGGTCTTTGGTAAAGGCCTCGTCCACCACGCCCGTAAGCATGCGCTGGATAGCGGTAGCGGTTTCAGGCTTCAAGTGGGGCCCAGTCTTGGGCCAGTCTAATTGTTTAGTGACACCCGTTGTGTAGCGGATGGAGCGGGTAAGGTGCGGCGTTACCAAGTACCCGCCGTTTGCGAGCACAGCGAGCGCACGAACTGTTTCTATTGGGGTCATGGCAATTCCCTGCCCGAAAGATGCCGTGTCGTATTCAACCTGGCGTGGGCTTTTAAAGTTAGTGAAAATGCCTGAGATCTCTGCCGGCAAATCTATTCCTGTTGTTGTCGCCATGCCGTAGTGGTCGAGGAAGTATTTACGCATGGTTGTCGTTCCCATTTTTGTCGCAACGAATGACGCACCAAGGTTGAGCGACTGCGAGAGAATTTGTTGCATAGGCACCACGCCGCGCGCCTTTAGGTCGAAGTTACAAATTTTCTTTTTATCTACCGTGATACACCCTGTGTCGTTGTATGTTGTGTCTTCTCTAATAGCTCCTGAGTCCAGCCCAGCCGCAACGGTAAGAGGTTTTACAATAGAACCCATTTCATACACGTTTTGCACCATTGGGTTTGCATATATAAGGGGGTCTTCTTGTTTATTGAAACTGTTCAGGTCAAAGGTAGGAGAAATTGCCATGGCGTAAATTTCGCCAGTATGAGGATTCATAATAATCCCGCCCGCAAGCTGTGGGTGCCATGCTTCTTGATATGCCCTCAGCTCCTGTTCAAGCTCGCTTTGCACATTTGGGTCTATGGTCGTGATGATATCCCCTTCCTGCTCCTCGCCTTTAATAAGCGACTTAACGCTACCGAAGAGTTCCACAAAGAAGTTTGTGTAAAGATCGTCACTGGTTCGTTCAAGTGTCGAGTTGTAGTACCGTTCAAGACCGTAGCGGCCCGACTGAGTGTCGGAATTGTTGTATGCAACGAATCCGATCTCCTGCGCCGCCAATGAGCCGCCTGGGTACTCACGCCAACGGTCGCTTTGAACAACAAGACCTGGGAGTTGTTTTGCTTGGAGGGCGGCACCGCTGTCATCAGAGAGACGCTGTGCGAGCAATTGATACTGTGTTTTTGGTTTTGTTGCCTTTGTCATGCACACCACACGGTCAAGTTGAATGACCTCTGCAAGTACATCGCATAACTGGTTAGCATCAGTGACCTTAGTCGGGTTTACTGCTATTGAAAACCCATCTCTGATCACTGCAGCGGCGATGTTGGCATTCTTCTTATCAGAAAAATAAATTGTGCCACGGTTAAGAAGAGGCGCTGCAGGCTGTATAAACTGTGCGTCGGCACGAGCACGATAACTTCCACCATGCATAATCTGCAAATAATAGAGACGCCCGATAATTATCAGGGCGATAGCAATGCAAAAAAGCATCAGTATGCGTGAGCGTCCAAGGAAGCGTTTCTGCATCACCTTATTGTAACGAAAGAGGTGCGCGTGTGTCCTGTGCATAGACAGGAGTTACGTCAACGGGGCGCACGAACCCAAGTTCAGTTGCCAGAGTGGGTGTGAGCTTTTCCATATCGCGCAAATAGCTTGTCTCGAGTGCGCTCACCTCCACGGTAAGACTATCAACGTTATCTCGTGCGGCTGTGCGGCCTGCGGTGTGCCCAACTGCGAGCATCAAAAAGACTATGTAGAGGAAGACGGAAAGAGCGCAGATGCCAATAAGGGCTGCAATGGCTCGTGAGAGATAGAGCTGGTAGAGGTCGAGGCGTCGTGTGAGAGTAGTCATAAAGTTTAAGAGGTTTTTTCGATTACGCGGAGTTTTGCACTGCGGGCTCGTGGGTTGCTGATAATTTCTGCTCGGTCAGGGATTAGTGGTTTTTTTACGATCAGCTTCCCTTCTTTCTTTGCAAACTCAGCGAACAATCTTTTTACCGCCCGGTCTTCAATGCTATGGAAGGTAATTACTGCTATCCGCCCTCCAACCTCCAGATGATTCCACGCCGCAGTGATTCCGGTATGTATGACGCCTAGTTCATCATTGACCGCCATGCGCATTGCCTGGAAGGTGCGCGTTGCGAAGTGGATGCGCCCTTTGTGGTACGGGCGCGGAGTGCTGTCACGAACAATTTCAACTAGCTCAAACGTTGTTTGGATTGGCTGGACTTCACGTCGCTCAACAACTGCTTTTGCGATACGGCGCGCATACCGCTCCTCTCCGTACCCATAAAACACATTCGCAAGAGTTTCCTCATCCCATTCGTTCAATGCTTCTGCTGCGGTAAAACCTGATGCTGGTTTTTTGCCATAGCTCATGTTGAGTGGCTCATCTGTCAAAAACGAAAAGCCGCGGCCTGAGCTGAGCTGGCCAGAGTTCCATCCAAGATCAAAGAGTGCTTTGTTGATTTTCTCGATCCCCTTCTTTGCAAGAACTTTTTCAAGTTCACTAAAATTTGCTTCAACGACTTCTGCACGCTCGCCAAATGAGGTAAGACGCTCGCGTGCGCGGGCAACAGCAGCAGGGTCGGCATCAAATGCGAGCACCCGTGCTTTTGGTGACTGTTTTAAAATTTCATAGCTATGTCCCCCTTCGCCGGCTGTTCCATCTACAACAAGTTCGCCAGCCTTAATATCCAAAAGCTCTAGTGACTCTTTTGGCATTACAGAGGTGTGGGTGACTTTCCCTAAATTCTGCTGGCGTGCAGGGCCACCCTCCTCTCGCAAGAGGCGGCTACGGACACCAACAGAGTTTAAAGAAAGTGCAGTCATAAATATTACAAGATGCCTAAATCTCCGAGCTTTTCTGCCATTTGGTCTGCACCCTTCTCAATGCGGTGTTTATACTCTTCCCATGTTTTCTCGTTCCAGATTTCAATACGGTCAGAAACACCAGCAAGGACAACGCGAGATTTTAGATCAGCAAAGTCTTTCAAATAATCAGGAACAAGAATGCGACCCGCATTATCTACTTCTGTATCAACGGCACCTGCCAAAATAAAACGGCTCATGCCGCGAGTGTCAGCTTGACCAAACGGTAGGTCTGAAAGTTTGCTCGCAATTTTATCCCACGACTTTTGTGGAAAAAGAAAAAGACATGAATCGAGCCCTCGTGTGATAACAACTTTTTTACCAATTTCTTTACGAAATTTTGCCGGCATCGATAGCCGTTTCTTTGCATCCAGAGTGTGTAAGTATTCGCCGATCAGCATAGTGTTTTTGAGACTTCCCACTTCGTCCCACTAATATAGAAGTATATGGTACTTTACCCCACTTACCCACCCTTCTTATCCACAAAACAAAAACTCCCCTGAAGGGAGTATTTGTGTATCTTGTGTGTTTTTATTGAGAAACTTCTTTCAATCGCTCGAGGACGAAGTTTTTATCGAGAACAGAAAGGAACCAGCCAACTTTAGGGCCGTAGGTTTTACCGAGGAACGCAAGGTAAAGCGCGCTGAAGAGTTCTGCAGGCTGAATTCCCATTTCCTCCTTAATAGAGTGTAGTTTCTGTTGGATATCTTCCCCGCTTGGCATGCCATCTGCGGCTTCAATAAACTCTGTAAGAGCTGTGAGGCCTTTCTTTTGGTTTTCGTTCAGGTCTTTTGCGGCATCAGGCATGGTCTGCTGGAGTGTAAAGACAAATTTCTCAGGAGCGCACTGCTGTATCCAATACTGGGCGTACTCAGCACGCTCACCAAGCTCAAGCATGTCATTCTCAGTCAACGGCGCGCCCTTCAATCGCTCTGCCTCCTGTTCAATATTTAAGTGCGGCATCTGCGTTAGGAATGCAATCTGTGAGAAGCGCGGCAAAAATACATCGTCGGCTAGAAGCTGGTTTGTTGGGTGAATAAATTCAAACAAACGCGCGTAGTCGTCATCTTTTGTTGCGCGATACCCTTGTGCTAATTTATCGTAGAGGTCGTACAGGACAGGAATAGTGTCTCCTGCTGGGTCAAAGTTAAAGGCCTGCGTTATTTCTTTACCAATAAGTGCCAAACGAAGTATTTTTGCAGGCACCAAATCAGAAATTGCTTTTGCGCTACTGCCACGACCCTTACTTGATGACATCTTCTGTCCGCCCACGAGGAAGAATTCGTATGGCACATCAAATGGGGGCTCGTATCCGAATACCTCTTTTGCGATATGGTTTGCCACATCGCGTGCACCACCTTTAGTAGAGTGATCTTTTCCTGCCCCTTCAACCATCACCTCCATCACTACCCACTTTGCAGGCCATTCAACCTTCCATGGGAGTTTTGCGCGGCCGGAGAACGGGCTAACGCGTCCTGCAAAGCCGCAGCCCTTTACCCAATCGAGGTCGCGGCATGTAATCTGCACTGTTTCTCCATCAAAGTCAGTTGCGAATGTTGTTGAGAGTTTTCCGCAGGTGGGACAAATCACACTGATTGGTAGCCAGTCTTCTTTTCGTTCGCCACCAGACACTTCTTTGTAGATACGGCGAATATCTCCAGCACGTTCAAGTGCAGTACGGATAACACCATCCATCTTTCCAGTTAGATACAGCTCACTGCTGCGATAAAACTCTGGGTAGTATCCGGCCTTTTCTATTACCTGCTGAAATTCGGCTCCGTAGTATTCTGCAAAGTTGTCGTACCCTGGCTCTGGTGATGGAATATTTTTTAAAGGCATTCCAAGATACTGCTGGTATTTTTCCTGATCCAGATAACTAGGAATACCATCCATTGGATCAAAGTCGTTGAACTCGTACTTGTAGACATTTGCGGCACCAGTATTACCGAGAGCTTCACTAAGGGCGCCATGTATCACAACACCTCGAAGCGAACCGATGTGGACTTGGCCCGAGAGAGTCTTTTCATCGCGGATAAGAATAGACTTCCCCGTTCCAAAACGGTCCACAATCTCTTTCGCTATCCTATCTGCCCAAAACATTCTTACAGCATAACAAAAAAAGCCCCTTTTGCGAGGGGCTTTTTCTTTATTCAACTTTGAGAATTTTGTATTTCTGAGTTCCTTTTGGAGTGTGGAAGGAGAACTCATCCCCTTTCTTTTTACCAAGAAGTGCGTTGCCCAGTGGTGAGTGGTAGGAAATTTTTCCTGCAAGCATGTCAGCCTCTTCTGCGCCGACGATGATGTATGTGTGCTTGTCGTCTGCGCCAACTTTTTGGACCGAGACAGTTGCGCCCATACCAACGATATCGCTCTTGCTACCGCGAACGATCTTCGCGTTCTTCATTATTGCTTCGAGTTTCTGAACGCGCTCTTCTACCGCAGCCTGCATTTCGCGAGCTTCTTGGTATTCAGCATTTTCAGAAAGGTCGCCGAGTGAACGAGCGTACTCGAGTTGCTCTGCAACTTCCTTGCGGCGAGTTGTGTGCAAGTACTCAAGTTCTTTCTTAAGCTCTTCGAATTTTTCTTGTGATATTAGTTCTTCAGTCATATATATTTGAGTACCAAAGTATAACCGGAGAACGCCACCCGTCAAAGTGGACTACTGGAGATACTGTGGTGCATTAGTATGCATCCACCCAAAGAAATCGTACATAACTGAAGCGCCTCCCACGGGAGTCCCTGAAGGCATTTTCTCAAGCACTACCGCAAAGGCGTACTTCGGCTCATCGTACGGCCAGAATCCAATCATCCATGCATTTTGAGATTCATTACGAAGTCCAACCTCGGCAGTACCTGTCTTTGCGGCCGCCTGAACGAATGAAAAATTGATAGCAGTCGCAATACCAGTTCGAACACCTTGGCGCATTCCTTCGCGCGCTACTTGCAAATTGTATGAATCAATTGGAAGTCTCTCAACATTCTGTTTCGGTGCATTAGCCAAAAGCGTTGGTGTCAGCATATATCCACCGTTTGCAACTGCCACAGCACTACGCACTGCTTGCAGTGGAGTTACCTGCATACCGTACTGACCGATAGCTGTATGGTATGTGTTACCAACACGCCATGTTGGGTCGTCGGGGAAATTTTCTGCCTTCCATGCAGGGCTTGGAACTGTTCCCGTCTTATAACTAAACCCAGCAAGTCCTGCATCTGACCCAAAACCAAACATACGGAAATATTTTTCTATATTTGAAATGCCTATACCTCGCTGGTTTTTAAATCCGCCACCTACTTCATAAAAAAATACGTCTGAGGAAACCGCGATAGCATCGCGGACCGTCACTGCGCCGTGTGCACGCCAGTCTCTAAAAATAGTTGGTTTGCTTGGGTTGTAGGGGTTAGGAACACTGATCTGACCTGTCGACACAATAATAGTATTCTCCGTTATCACACCCTCCTGAAGCGCAGCAGCTCCCATAATCGGTTTAATAATTGAGCCTGGTGAGTACAGGCCGTCGACTGCTCTGTCGAGGAAGGGTTGGTTTTTATTGGTGTTATAGGAACGGATTGCATCCTTATCACCTTCTACCATAGCGTTGGGAGAATATTCTGGGTAGCTCGTAAGCGCAAGCAACTCCCCCGTCCTGACATCCATAATGACACCGGCGCCGCCGACCGCATGTGCTTCCTGCGCACGTTTCGCTATCACTTCGTACAAACCACTTGTTACCTTTGCATCAATGGAAAGAGTGAGCTTATCGCCTGAGCGTGGCGGCTGTATCGTACTTTCAGAAACTACCTTATCGAGCGCGTCAGTCTCTGTGAGTTTCAAACCATTTTTCCCTCCGAGCGCATCGTTGAATGCTTTCTCTGCACCGTCCATACCGATGAACTGAGTTCGATAATACGTACCACCAGAATCTTTCGCAGGAGATTGCGCAAACCCTATGACGTGCGCTAGCCCCGACATATCTATGTACACACGCTGCGCAAAATCATCCGTAACCGATGTTCGCTCATTGTATGCAAGCGGAACGCCGTTACGATCTTCAATGATGCCCCGGTCGGCAAAAATAGTTCGTTGCGCGAGCTGGTTATTCTTTGCTCGCTGGGCGTACATCTCGCCGTTTATAAGTTGCAGGCTACTCGCGCGTACAATATACGCGCTAAAAAGTAGGCCCATGAGCACTGCAGCCACAATCATGGTGCGCTGGCCCAGTGGACGCTCTATCCTGCCTTCAAACTGGTCGCGATCAAAATCTGCGACGTTTGATGCATCAATAAGAATTTCGTCAGGATTTATTTCGGTAGTCCGTCTTGATTTTCGCCGTATACCGAAAAAACGCATACCGACATTTTACACACCCCTACCGCAAATGGCGAATAATTACACTTCTAGCCACAATACTAAGCACCACTGCTACCGTGCATGGAAATACAAGTGAGTGAAATAACCCGACAGGCGTGCCAAATATAAGGTCAGCGCACCACGCAAGAAGGAGGGCCGGCAGCCAATATCCATAGAATGCTGCGATAAACGGCGCCACAAACATAAGTGGCCACCATGGTAGAAAGAAACCGATGATGAAGAGCACAGGCACACCTATACGTATGACCCACGCGTTAGCGCGCATACGAATCTTTTTCTATTTCAATAAAGCGCAGTGAGAGAAGGTCTACAGGTAGACGCGCATAGAGAGTTGTAAACGATTGTTTTGGATCGAACACTACAGAGGAGACAGAGCCGGCAAGTGCAGATGCAATTCCAGGGAACACAATGGAATCCCCCACCTTAACGGAGGTACCCGCTGGCACTTGCCCAACAAATGAACCTGACCCTTGTCCTTGCATGCTGACAGGAACTACCTGTGTAGTGTTTACCCCGCTATCGTTTGCGGGGCTTGCAAGATGAAGAAGTGCGTCATATGTCTGCCCTGCGCTTGAAAAAAGTATCACGCGTGATGTGTGTCCATACACTTCCCCAACTGTCCCTATGCGTGTCGTACCGCCCGCTGAGACAAAGTCGCCTGCATGTACTCCTTCAGCCTCTCCTGCATCTACGAGGAGCGTGTCGTATGGGATTGCAGGCGGACGCATCAACACTCCAGCTAGGATAACCGCCGTTGCTCCATTTCTATTTAGCCGGTTTTTAAGTTCTATATTTTCTTGATACAGCGCGTTTCTGTCAGCAATAAGAGCCGTTGTTGAAGCAAGTTCAGCACGAAGACGTTGGTTTTCGGAGGAATCAAACCCAACACGCGCACGTTGAAGCGGCGAGATAAGCGCCCATGCGGCAGATTCAATTGCACGATGCCAAAAGATGCCTGCACCCAACAGAACAAGGCATACGAGTAGAAATACAAAAAAACGAAATGAAAACCAACCGCCAGGCTTTTGCCCCATGGAATACACTGAACGCGAACTAAATGGGTTAGAAGTCCTCGCCATATTCAAGCAAAAGATCTTGGTGTAGTGGAAGATTTTCTAAGATAACGCCTGTGCCGCGCGCAACAGCAGTAAGAGGATCGTCGGCAACAGTTACAGGGACCTTCAACCATTGTGAAAGAAGTTGGTCGAGGCCTTTCAAAAGCGCCCCGCCTCCCACAAGGGTGATTCCAGAACGCATCACATCAGAAAGAATTTCTGGCGGTGTTGTTTCAAGCACTTCACGAACGCTTTCAACGAGGGTGTCTATGGATTGCGAGATTGCTTCACGGATATCCTGGTCGGTAAGAATTATTTCGCGTGGTAGACCGGAGATAAGGTCGCGACCGCGGACAACTGCTTGCGACTCCTGCCCGCCTTCAATAACTGAACCTATTGCCATCTTTACCTCTTCTGCAGTTTTTTCGCCGATCAATATTTTAAATTCAGAACGCACATACGCAATGATGTCTTGGTTAAGTTTGTCACCCGCACTACGCAAGTTTTTTGCACGCACGATGCCACCAAGAGAGAGTACGGCAATATCTACAGTTCCTCCACCAATGTCAACGATCATGCTCCCTACTGCTTCGCGGATAGGGAGACGTACGCCGAGCGCCGCAGCAACTGGCTCTTCAACAATATGCACTTCTCGTGCGCCTGCGTTTTGTGCGGCATCTTTTACGGCGCGCATTTCAACGTTGGTGATACCAGCTGGCACCCCAATGACGGCGCGGGGGCCGAGCATTTTACGCGACACACCCTGCGCCTGGTTCATCAAGTACGCGATCATTTCCTCTGTTGCCTCAAAGTCGGACACAACGCCATCAACAAGAGGGCGGACAGCTATCAAGTGTCCTGGTGTACGGCCAAGCATATCGCGCGCAGCACGGCCCACAGCAACAACCTGATTTGTTTTTTGGTTTACGGCAACAACGGAAGGTTCGTTCACAACGATTCCCTTTCCGCGCATGTACACGAGCGTGTTGGCAGTTCCTAAGTCTATGCCGACATCATTCGATAGTAGTGGGAAGATTTTATTTTTTAGTCGCTCAATCATCTATGCAGTAAGGTGGCCTATCAATTCAGAAATACTTTTGTGTGTCGTGTGTCCTGACGCTCTCTCTACACACTCGAACTTACCTGCGGCCAATGTTTTTTCTGACACAACAACGCGAAGTGGAATACCAAAGAGGTCGCTGTCGGCAAACTTTTCACCAGCGCGCGCCTCTCTGTCGTCCCAGAGCACTTCAATACCAGCTTCTGTAAGTTCGCGATACAATTCTGCAGCTTCTTTAGAAACTTCTTCGTTGTCGCTTGGAAGTTCAACCAAGTGCACACGGAACGGTGCGATAGATTCTGGCCAAACAAGGCCCTTGTCGTCGGAGAGAAGTTCTGCAACGACAGCCATCAAGCGTGCAGGGCCAATGCCATAAGAGCCCATAAACACAGGGACACTCTCCCCCGCTTCATTCTTATATGAAAGGCCGAGCGCTTCAGAGAAACGAGTACCGAGGGTAAAGATATTTCCAACTTCAACTGACTTTGCCTCACGGAGGTTTTCTTTTACGAGGCCAGTTGCCTCGTAGACCTGTGGGTCATCATAGACTTCTTTGTTAAGCGCGAGCTTGCGTTCATCATCTATATAGATAGTGTCTTCGCCTGCATCACATACAGTTTGAAATTCATGGCTGTACTTGCTGAATGAACCACCCGAGGCAAATGTTTTAAATGTTGTATCGCCCAAGCCAACACGTTCAAATACACGACCGTACGCGTCGGAAGACTGCTCGTAGAACTTTGTATGTTCTGCTTCATCTTTAGAAAAAGAGTAGAGGTCTTTCATCACGAACTCGCGTGTGCGCATAAGACCAGACTTTGCACGCTCTTCGTTTCTAAATTTGCTCTGGAACTGATACGCATATACAGGCAAATCTTTATACGAAGAAATTTGCTCTGTCATAAGTGCAGTAAGAGGCTCTTCGTGTGTAAACCCAAGACCTAGCTCTGCACCGTTTTTTAGTTTTGTTTTAAACCATGCATCTACATTTTCATCACTCCATCTGTCAGTCTTAGCCCACGTCTCAGGATTTTGAAGTGCTGAAAGGTGTAGCTCCACGCCGCCAATTTTATTCATCTCCTCACGGATAACATTCAATACTTTTTCAAATGTACGGAGGCCAAGTGGCAAGAAATCGTACACGCCTGCCATTTCTTTATGGATATATCCTGCGCGAATGAGAAGTTGTGCATTCTTCGAAACCTCATCCTTTGGAGCTTCACGGCGCGTCTTTGTAAAAAGGTGGGATTGTTTCATATATTATTGCGCGTTAGTTCACCTATTCTACGGGGAAATAGTGCTTGTGGCAAAACTATTTTGTATCGACATAGGTTATTTGACTTATCTAAAATAATGTCATATTGTGTGCAACGGCTGTACTCCTTGCCTTTAGCCGGGCATCACACGAAAAGGACCACTCATGACGTGTTTAAATGCGACCGCTTCGACGGCCGCCGCGTCGCGCGCTCCCGTGCCGGTTACAAAACGGCAGCTTCTGTCTGAAGGCAGTATCGTGCGAATCGCTGTCCCCTTGGAAGCTCGCAAGGGCCAGATCGAGGACAATGGTCGGGTCATCCACTACCTCCAGTTCAAGTACTCTGTGTACGGCGGTCTCATCAACTGCTTCGTGCACGCAGAGACTGCCGAGGAACTCGAGAAGTACTACGGCGACACCATCACGGCGGAAGCCAGTGTCTGGCAGAAGACTTTAGAAGATGAGCGCACGTTCATCTACGTGGATCTTCTGCAGACGGAACTTCCTACGACGCACGACATCTTCTTCCTTCGAGATTACGATCCGAAGACGTTGGACGCCATTCCGTACGATGTGGACGACTTCGTGATGTTTCCAACACCAGCGCCGTTGGAAGGCGCTGTTGTCCTCGTACCGCTCACCGCGACGAAGTTCGACACGCCGGCGCCGGCGCAAACCACTCCGGCAATGACATCGACCGGCGACACCGGCCTCGATCGCCTGCTGAATGACGGATGGAAGATCGAAGCCTCCGACGAGAAGACCGTCAGCCTCTACAAAGGCGAGGGCGCGAGTCGCAAGACCATGACGCACCGCAAGCCTCAGAAGAAGAGCAAGAAGCGCTAGACACCGTTCGTACCCCGCCCCCTAGGAAACTAGTGGGGCGGTTTTTTATAAACCAGTCATTGACTTTTACACATTTTCATGATAAAGTTGTAAGTGGCTGTTCCGGGTGTTAGCCACACTCATCTCAACGAGGAATCCGATATGGACACCCTTATGTCCCAGCGCTTCGACGAAGCCTCGGCACGTTTCCGCACGATGGTGAAGGACGTCGTCCCCAACTTCGACGACGAACTGCCCTGGATCCTGGTCACGCACCGGTATCCGGACACCGACGCCTACGCCTGTCTGTGGATGGCCGTCACCCGCATCGTGGGCGACGCCGACTACTGCTTCAAAATGCTTCCGGCAGGCCAACGTCTGACGGACGAAGAAGCGGCTGGCCATCGGGTCCTCTACATGGACACCGGCGGCGGCCCACTCGACCAACACGACAAGGATGTGGGCAAGGCTTCCAGCTTCCAACTCATGTGCGAACACTACGGGTTCGACAAGGAGGAGGCTCTCTGGCCCATCATCAAGCTGACCGTCGCAACGGACAACGTCGAAGCCATCGACCCGACGTCCATCCACTACGTCCTCTCTGGCCTCGCCTACTACCATCGCGAAGACACCGAGATCGACTGGGTGGTCTGTCTGTCGCGCGCGTTCGAGATGTTCGACATTCTCCACGCGCACGAGAAGCAGCGCCTCCAGGGCATCGCCGATTTCCGGAAGTTCGGTAGTCGCTACGTTTTGCCGAACAGACTGAGCGTTGCTCATGTCTGGGGCAGGCCTCAGCTGCGCGAAGCGGCCTTCGATCTCGGCGCCGACGTCGTCATGTGGACCCTCAACAAGGGCAAGAACCGAAACCATATCGGCATCCAGCTCAACCGGCACTCGCCGGAAAAGGTGGAGAAAGGTATGAAGGCCCTCATGGCCGGACTACGCATCGCTGAAGCGAAGAAGCGCGGCGTCAACACCGTCGGGCACGACCTTCGTGAACATGGTCAGACCCCCGAACTTTTCGGCGGCTGGTTTCTGCACCGCTCGTGCAGGCTCATCCTGTGCGGCAGCAAATCTGCACCTCTGACGGCGGAAGACTACACCAAGCTGACGCCCGAGGAGATCAACGACATCCTCAACGAGCGGCTCAGCAACGACAAGCTCTGGTAGACAGCACAGTAGAGTAACGTTCTTACATTTCTAAGACCCCCAATTCCATCTGGAATCGGGGGTCTTCTTTTTTATTTTTATATAGTTGGGTGAACGAGACGTACAACGTCGTGATACGACGCGACGAGCATCAGGAGTATAAGTAAGCCAAAACCTACAAGAGTAAAACCGTATGCAATTTTCTTTGAGATTGGTCGTTTGGTAATACCTTCAATGATGATGAAGAACAGGCGTCCACCATCGAGGCCTGGGATTGGGAGCAAGTTCAAGATTGCGAGGTTAATAGAGATAAGTGCAGTGAGAACTATCGTTTCGATAAATCCTGCTTTCACTGCATCGGAGCCAATACTTGTGATGCCGATAGGTCCGCTCACTTGAGAAAAGTTAGCCTGCCCGCGGACGATGGTTGAGAAGAATCCTACCAATCCTTGCGCAGTCTGTATGGTGATATTTTTTCCAAGCACTGCACCTTGTACAAGTGCAAGATGGATTGGGAGTTTAAGAATTCCGACATCATCCAGCTCAACACCAACAACCTTCTTCCCTTCTACTAACCCATCAACAGGGCGCGCGAGCGCTTGTATGGTTTCTCCAGAACGGTCAACGGTGAAGCCTATAGTTTCATCCTGGTGTGCGCCGATAAAATCACGGATTTGTTCTGCGTCTGCACCCGACTCCAACTGTGAAGTGCCTGTGATTACAGACGTGACAATATCGCCTGACATCAACCCCGCCTTGTCTACCGGCGAACCTGGTAACACACTAACAATAGTTGTCTGTGCATTTTGAACCACCCCGACACCTTCGTGTTGAACAGGAGTTTGAATGCCGTACATATACCCCGCAGTAAGCAAAAGCCATGCGAGCACAAGGTTGAATACGATACCTGCAACGATCACCGCTGCTTGGATCCACCTATTCTTTTTTGCGAAGCTACGTGTGTCAGTCGAAGCAGAAAAATCCTTCGCGGTGAGAGGAGCACCGCTCGAAGGGTTTTTCTGCGCAGATTCGGCTTCCCCGTCCTCACCAAAAATGCGAACGAAGCCGCCGAACGGGAGCCAGTTAAGAGAGTACTCAGTCTCTCCCCATTTAAATGCTGCGATACGTGGAGGGAAGAAGATACCGAATTCATCAACACGGATTTTAAACGCCTTCGCAACGATAAAGTGACCAAACTCGTGCGCCAAAATTAGACACACGAGTATTAAGATAAAAATAAGTATTGTCATATTAGCCAGTTATTTCTTTTTCCTTACGAGCAAGTGCTTCGTCAAAACGCGCATTCGTTGCATCTACTTTCTTTTGCATTTCGTCTTTAAAGCGGAACTTATCATCTTCGCTTATCTCACTGTCACGCTCTTGTTTCTGAATATCAGACCATACATCATCGCGCGCAAGGCGGACAGCGATACGAGCTTCTTCGACTTTTTCTTTTGCTATCTTCACCAGTTCAGTTCGGCGTTCCCCTGTAAGTTCTGGGAATACGATACGGAGCCCCATGTCATCTACCGACAACGAAAGTCCAAGGTTTGCATGAGTAAGTTCTTTTTCTATCTCCTTCGTTATGCTTGGGTCAAAGGGTTTGATGCGTAATGTTCGCGCATCTTCCACCCCAATAGTTGCAACATTGTTGATGGGCATGCGAGCGCCGTAACTTTCAACAGTTACAGTGTCGAGAATGCTAGAACTTGCACGTCCAGTACGGATACCTGAAAGTTCAGTTTTTAAATGCTCCTCTGTTTTCTGAAGTTTTTCGTCGAAGGGTTTGAAGTCGTATGCCATGCAAGCAGTATACCAAAGTATGCTTATACTCTGAACCGCTTCGCGGCGGGTGGGTAAATCTTAACAAGCGGGTCTTTTGTTGTATCGTACTGACGGGCAGGAGCCAGGTAGCGTCCGTAATGGATGATGCGGTGTGTTATATGCGGCCATTCTTTCTTCGGGACAATCTGCATCAAATCCTTTTCGATACGAACCGCATCTTTATAATCCGACAAATCGTACCGCTGCACAAAACGGATGACGTGCGTATCTACCGTAATACCATCAACAACCCCATACACAGTCGAAAGCACTATGGTTGCTGTTTTGCGCGCAACACCTGGAAGTTTTAGAAGCTCTGGCATAGTGTTTGGAATTTTGCCTTCGTACTCCTCTTTGATCATCTTTACTGCACCAAGAATATTTTTTGCTTTATTTCGGTAAAAGCCTGATGCGAAAATATCACGCTCAAATTGGTTCCTCCCCTTTTGTGTTTTGCCCGCATGAACGTAATCATCGAGCGTTTTGTATTTCTTAAACAGCTTCTCTGTTATGGTATTGACGTTTTTATCTGTCGACTGTGCTGAAAGCTGGACCGCAATAAGTAACTCTAGCGGGTTCTTAAAATTGAGTTCTATTTCAACCTTTGGAAATAATTTCTTCAGTGCCCTATCAAGCTTCTGTGCCCGTGCTTTTCTTTCAGCTAATTTCTTGGGCGTCATATCTTAGGAAGCGTTGCTGCAAAGTGTTCAAGAATCATCTTGAGCGATGGGGCGCGGTCGGCAAGATACCCGCGGAAATGTGCAATGTCAGTAAGGCCATCTAGTATGTCTTGCTTTGATTTGTCAGATGCTTTTGGCAGTCCCATATATAGGACCGCTTCTAGATTATTTAAAAATACTCGCGCTTGCTCTCGCGTATCTTCATCATCGTTTTTTAGAAATGCTGTCACCCATGCACTGCGTTTTGTATAGCTAGACGCAAGGAATTCCGCAGCAGTGGAAGATTCTGTAGCAGAAAAAAGATCCCCTGAAGCGTCCCCTCTCCTCCCTGCAGCTGAAGGGGACTTTTTTTCTGCGAAAGTTTTACTAGGATATTCCAAAAAACGCGAACGAAGGGTCGGGAGAACTATTCCATGCGGAACGAGGACAACAAAAATTATTCCCTCCCGAGGTTCTTCAAAGAGTTTCAACAACGCCTGCTGGGCGTCGCTTGCGATAGAAGAAATTCCTAATACAAATAACGAACGGCCGCTGGCGCTCTTCAAACTCGCCTGCTGGGTGAGCTCTCTTGCCTCATCAATACTAAATTTTTCCCATTGCTGTACTAAAACATCTGGGTTGTGTTCTCGTTCAAAATTAAAACGCGAAGCTGCGTCATCTGCCAGCTCTGGCAAACGCGAGACGGGACCTTCGTATAGATATGCATGGTGTTGCATGTTTATCGCTTGGCGATGATGGCTTTTTTGTAGGTGTCGAGATGGTCGAGTGCAATACCAGTACCACGCGCAACACAGAGCAATGGTTCATCAGCAACGCGCGCCTTTACACCTGTGCGGCGAAGTACGAGTTCTGGGAAATGGCGCAACATCGAAGTTCCGCCTGTCATAATGATGCCGCGATCAATAATATCGCTCGCAAGCTCTGGTGGTGTTTCCTGCAACACATCGCGTATCGCCTTGATGATTTCGCGCAATTCTTTGCCCATCGCTTTTACTAAGTCGTTTGTTTTCAATTCTGCACTACGTGGCAACCCCGTAATAAAATCGCGGCCACGCACTGTCATAACAAGTTCTTCTTCCATGGGCACCGCTGAACCTACACCAATCTTCACATCTTCAGCGGTCTTTTCTCCAATACCAAGATTGTATGTCTTCTTTATATAGTCAGCGATTGCGTGGTCGAGCCTATCACCTCCACACTTCACAGACGTTGACGCAACAATGCCTCCAAGGGAGATCACTGCAACGTCGCAGGTGCCACCTCCAATATCAACCACCATATTTCCGCGCGCTTCGTGGATTGGGATACCTGCACCAATTGCTGCAAGCACCGACTCTTTCACAACGTATGCATTTTTTGCACCAGCGCGGATAGCGGCCTCAACCACAGCGCGACGTTCTGTTGATGTAACACCTGTAGGAACTGAGACCATCACCTCTGGGCGGAAAAGCTGCATCTTGCCCAACGCTTTTGAAATAAAATATCGGAGCATTGCCTGTGTAACGCGGTAGTCGGAAATAACTCCATCTTTCATCGGACGGTAGGCAATGATCTCGCCCGGCGTGCGACCTATCATCTCTTTTGCTTCTACACCCACTGCCAAAATTCTTTTATCAATTTCAGAAATCGCCACCACTGACGGCTCATTCAAAACAACTCCCTTCCCTGGCACATACACGAGCGTGTTTGCTGTGCCTAAATCGATTCCAAGCTTGGGAGTAAAAAATGCCATTGCTTAGGCATTCTAATTCGTTTCTCGCCTTATGTTAAGGCCGAGCTTGGAAAGACGCTTCTCTATATATTCGTACCCACGGTCTATGTGGTACACATTGTCTATTGTTGACGTGCCCTCAGCAATGGCCGCCGCCATAAGAAAAGCTAGGCCTGCGCGAATATCAGGGCTTTTAAGTTCAGCTGCATTCAGTGGAGTGGCGCCCTCAATATGCGCATGCTGTGGGTCGAGTAATTCTATATGCGCACCCATACGTGCAAGGTCAGCAGTGTACGCAAGCCTTCCTTTCCAAATTGTTTCTGTAAGCAAACTCATACCATGTGCTTGGGTTAGATACACAACAAGCGGCGGCTGTAGGTCTGTAGCAAAGCCTGGATACTCAGTAGTTTGTACGTCCATGGCTTTTGGCTCTACACAGCCGCGCACTTCGATAAAATCTTTTCCGATCTCTAGCTGTACACCAGAACGCTGAAGCATTTCCGTAAGAGCGCCTACCTGTTCTGGAATGCAGTTAGTAATTTTTATCTTCTCCCCCGCCAACGCACCGAGCAATACAAAGGTTCCCGCTTCAATACGGTCAGGCGGTGTGTTGTACGAAACACCATTTGCATGAAGCATCCCTCCACCGACGATAGTCATTGTGTCCGTTCCTGCGCCTGCAATATTCGCGCCGCACGCATTTAAATACGAAGCGAGGTCAGAAATTTCTGGCTCGCGAGCAGCGTTGTGTAACACTGTCGTTCCTTCCGCCAAGATGGCAGCCATCATTAATGTTTCAGTTGCCGTGACGCTAATAGGTTCAAAATGTATTTCTGTGCCAACCAACTTTTTTGCAGTAACCGTGTATGAATCGTTTTCAAGCACAACGGTCGCGCCAAGTTTGGTAAAGCCCTCTAAGAATAAATTGATAGGCCTTGGACCTATAACATCTCCACCTGGGTGCGGAAAGGTTACTTTGCCAAAGCGGGCCAAGAGCGGGCCTGCAAATACAATAGAGGCGCGTATTTTACGGGCCAACTCATCTGGCAGTTCAGAGCGCGTAACGCTATCGGTATTTATAAGGTAGGTATGAGCGTCTTTCTGTACCACGCGCGCACCCATCTCCTCCAAAATTGCGCACTCTGACGCAACGTCTTCTATCTGTGGGACATTGGTGAGGATCACGTCCCCTTCAAATAAAATAGTTGCAGCAAGACCTTTTAAAATTGCATTCTTCGCACCGCCGACGCGTATTTCGCCAGAAAGTGTTTTTTTGCCACCCAAACCTTCAACAACAAATCTTTCACTCATATTTGTTGTCCCGACGCTTTGGTCGGGATCTCTGATTTAGGTTTTACTTCCCACCAAAATTTTTTGGAGAACGCGCTGGGTCCATTTCGTTTTTGCGCGTCATCACACACACTCTTCAAAAAATACAGATCGTTTGTAGGGATAGCTACTAGCACACGCCCCATGCGGCCCATGGTCATGGGCGCCAAACCATCCTGCACTCGTCCTGCATTTAACTTCTGCAAGAAATATTCCATCAGTTCACCGCGCTCAGTGATTTTTGTCTTCTTCACCATTGGGCGAATGTGTGAACCGATGTGTTCCATGCCGCCATTATACATCTCCTCTATAAGGTTTTCTTTTCTTAAAAAATGTTGCATTATGCTGAATACATGAAAGATCCCGTTGTACAGGAAGGCGCTAGCGTACTTCGCGAAAAGGCCTCCCCTGTCGCCAAGACAGACTTTGGCTCCAAAAAGCTCACCGCCCTCATCCAGAAGATGAAGGATGTACTCGCCAAAGAAGAATTTGGTGTGGCTATTGCCGCGCCCCAAGTTGGTGAAAGTCTACGTATCTTTGTTATCGCAGAAAAAGCATTCAAAGACAGTGACGAAGAAGGGATCGAGGAAACCCCTGTTTCGTCGAGACATTTAGTATTTATTAATCCTGAGTTACTACGCCTATCTCGCAAGAAACATGAAATGTCCGAGGGGTGCCTTTCAGTGCGCGGCATCTACGGCAACGTGGTGCGTCATGAAAAAGCTAGCGTAAAAGCGTTCGACGAAAACGGCAAACCTTTTACCTATCACGGCTCTGGCTTGATTGCACATATTTTCCAGCATGAAGTTGATCACTTAAACGGCATTCTATTTATAGACAAGGCAGTCTCATTGCAAGATGAATCTGCCCCAGAAAAAACCGATGAGTAATAAACCTCTATTCGCGTTTTTTGGAACGCCAAAATTTTCTGTCCATGTACTCGACGCGCTTGAGAGCCAAGGCATGTTGCCAGCGCTTGTTATTACTGCCCCCGACAGACCACAGGGCCGCGGCCTCGTGCTCACCCCTTCCCCTGCAAAACAATGGGCGATGGAACGCGGCATTGATGTACTTACGCCTGAGAAGCTAAAAGACGAGGCCTTCCTTGAAGAACTCCAAAATACTGAGTGGGATGTATTTCTTGTTGCGGCCTATGCAAAACTTATTCCAAAAAATATCTTGGACATGCCGCGCCGTGGGTGTTTGAATGTCCACCCATCACTCCTTCCAAAATTCCGTGGCCCTTCGCCTGCCGCCTCAGCCATTCTTGCTGACGAACGTGCAACTGGCGTCACCATTATGCAGATGGCAGAGAAAATGGATGCGGGACCTATTGTTGCCCAAGCACGAATCGAACTTGAAGAAGAAGCTTGGCCGCCAAAAGGTAGTGAGTTTGAAACTTTACTTGCAACTGAAGGCGGAAATTTACTTGCAGAAACAATTCCTCATTGGGTCTCAGGACAGATCGACGCAGAGCCGCAAGATGAATCAGCCGCAACCTTTACACGAAAGTTTACTGACGCCGATTCTCTTATAGATATACACGGCGACCCTCGTGAACAACTTTTAAAAATCCGCACCTTCGATAAAAATCCACGCGCGCATTTTATAAAAAATGGTAAACGCGTAATTATTACTGAAGCAGATATCAAAGACGGAGCCTTAGAAATCCTCCGCGTCATCCCCGAAGGCAAAAAAGAAATGTCCTATGTGGACCTTGTTCGCACCCTTCCAAACTAGCGTTTTTTTGCTATATTAGAGCGGTATTCCGCGATAGCTCAATGGTAGAGCAGCTCCCTGTTAAGGAGTTGGTTCCAGGTTCGAGTCCTGGTCGCGGAGCAAAGTAGTTCACCACACCTTTTCAATTATTGAGGTGCCTGACCCCAACTCTCAATTCTTTAACGCTATCTACGACGCGATGCGGATGGCTTTTGTTAGAGTTTATTGGGATAATAGAAAAGAAAAAAGAGAAAAGGCTATGATACCCAACAACTCACCGTGGATAAAACAGTTGAACCGCACCAGGCCAGTCGTCCCACTCGATAAAAATGTGCGTGCGGATGTGGCCATTGTCGGAGGCGGCATTGCCGGCGTTGTGACGGCTTTTTTTACTCTGCGCGATACCGACAAAACTGTTGTTCTTCTGGAAGCAAGCAAGGTGGCCCACGGAGCCACCGGGCACAACGCGGGACAGCTCGCCAGCTACTTTGAACGTCCGATATGGGAATTAGTGGAAGAGTTCGGCCGTGAACTTGTAATTGAAGGGCAACGCTCGGTTGAGTCCGCATGGATACTGCTCGACCAAATCGTGGCTGAAGCAAAAATCAAAACACCTTCGTACAAATTTACCGGCTACGCAGGGTTGTCGAGCTTTGACCAGGTGGTGCGCCATCTTAAAAACAATCGTTACCGGGTTGATCACGACCTCCTTCCGGAAGCTATTATGCTTGCGGAGCATTGGGACCGACTGGCTGACATACCACAAGAGTTCAAAGACCTATATACAGTCGCCCCCCAGGCTGATTTGCTAAAATTGCTTGAGACCAACAACACCGATTACATCGCCTCGCTTTCATACCAGAAAGGATGTATGAACAGCGCCTTGTTTGTCGAAGAGTTGGTGGGATACTTGCTTGCAACATACAAAGACCGTTTCTCTTTATATGAGGGCAGTCCGGTAAAGACAGTAACCCTTGCACAAGACAGCGCGGAGTTGGAAGTCCTCATACATACAGTGGAGTGCGCTAGGGTCGTATTGTGCACCAACGGATTTGAACACTTTACGATAAAGAATACTGCCGGACCAGACATTGATACCAATTTCCATCATCTGGTTAATGGACGAATCGGCTACATGAGCGGATATATCCAGCCACTTGATCAGCCGCCCGTTGCGATCAGCTATTTCCCAAAAACAAACGAGCTAAGCGCGGACCCCACCGGCGAAAGTTATTTTTACCTTACGCGACGGCCCCATGAACATGAAGGTAAAAATTCCTACAACCTGGTCTGTACGGGAGGGCCGGAAAAGGTGCTTCCAAACGGTGCCGAATATATACGCGAAGATGCGTGCTCGGATGATTCCAAAAATGCCATTCATGAGTTTCTTCGCAGCAGCTACGCTAAACATCCCGGCGAGGAAGTCGAGTATTCATTTTGTTGGCATGGACTTATGGGATATACCCCAAACGGTGTCCGTTGTATAGGCCCCGAGCCGTGCAATAAGGTCTTGTTGTATAACCTCGGGTGCAATGGTGTCGGCATTTTACCCTCACTATTTGGAGGGCTGCGCATCTCCCGCTTTCTTAAGGGCGAGCATGTAGAGCCGTCTATCTTCGACCCTCATGACCAGAGAGTCGAATTAGGTATTTAGATTATTGCCCGATGTTATCACTGCACATGATAGTCTTATTATGTGAAGGAAAGTATTGCTATTGTTGCCGCACTTCTCGCTATTGCGGGAAATCTCCCCTACCTCTTCGATATAATTAAGGGACGAGTTAAACCCCACCCTTACACATGGTTTGTGTGGAGCATTGTGTCGTGTATTGTCTTTTTCGGCCAAGTAGTGAAAGGCGCTGGATGGGGGGCCTTGCCTACCGGCGCATCAGAGATATTCACCATCATCATCTTTCTTTTTTCACTCAAATACGGATTTAAAGGGATTACGCGGACCGACACAATCTTTCTTGTCGTCGCGCTCCTGGGGTTGATCCCATGGATACTTACAAAGGATCCAACCATCTCGGTCATCATCGCTGTTGGAATTGATCTCGTCGCATTCGCGCCAACGCTCCGAAAAACATGGCTCAAACCAACTTCCGAAACTCCTATACTCTACGGCTCGAATGTGCTGCGCCATATATTGGCCCTTTTCTCGCTCCAAACCTACAACATCGCAACGATGTTGCATTCTATCGCTATGATTACGGCAAATACGGCAATGACGGGGATTATACTCGCACGGAAGAAGTAGGCGTATACTAGTACGTATATGAGCGAAGAATTAAACAATGCACGAAAAGATGCCCTTGCGTTTTTAAACCGACAGAAGACCGGAGTACTTGCCACTGTTTCATCAGAGGGAGATGTACACGCCAGCACAGTGTTCTATACATCTGACGAAAATTTTAATGTCTATATATTGACGCTTATAGACAGCCGAAAATATGCAGGGCTTAGCGCTCACCCACAAGTGGCGTTTACTATCTCTGCTGCCGACATGCCGCAGACATTACAAATTGAAGGTATGGCGATGGACATATCGCTCGATGAAGATGCTTCTAAAAAGAAAGATGAAATCTTTAAAATTCTCAATTCTAACAATTGGTTTTACGCTCCTATTACAAAACTCGACCCTGCGGAATCAGTAATCATTTGGATCAAACCTACGTGGATACGATGGGCGGACTATGCCTTCGAGGAGAGCGGCACTACCCATGTCTTTAAAGAGATCCCCATTACTCAATAAA
Organism: Candidatus Adlerbacteria bacterium RIFOXYC1_FULL_48_26; assembly: GCA_001773575.1. GTDB lineage: Bacteria > Patescibacteriota > Minisyncoccia > Phycocordibacterales > SBAW01 > GWA1-54-10. The sequence continues at coordinate 24,595 of MEXB01000007.1, forward strand.
CAACATAGTATGCAGAAAAAATTTTCTAAAGACTTACCGGCACTTATAGGATTTATCGCACTTTCGGAAGCAGCCGGGATTGTTGGTTCTTTTTTTACTGCTCCGTCAATTGCAGGATGGTACGCAACCCTCACAAAGCCGGACATAGCGCCACCTAACTGGATATTCGCGCCTGTATGGACAACGTTGTTTTTATTGATGGGAATCGCTGCCTTCCTTGTGTGGCGCACAAGAAAAAACACACGAACAGCACTCGGCCTTTTTGGCCTACAACTAGCACTTAACGTCCTCTGGTCGCTTTTGTTTTTTGGTTTACAAAACCCAGGAGCAGCACTGGCCGAGATCACTCTCTTGTGGCTCTCAATAGCTGCAACGATGGTGGCGTTCGCCAAATTTTCCAAGCCCGCAGCATGGCTCCTTGTACCGTATATCGCGTGGGTAAGTTTTGCAGGATATTTAAATTTCTTGCTGTGGTCGCTTAATTCCTAAACACCTCGAGGACATGAATTATCTGGACGCAGTAATACTAGGCCTTATTGAAGGACTGACAGAGTTTTTGCCAATATCCTCTACGGGGCACCTAATACTCACAAGCCACATACTCAACCTCGCAGAGACTGAGTTTCTCAAAAGCTTTGAAATCGCCATACAGTTAGGCGCGATTTGCGCAGTCGTCATACTCTTCTGGAGTACGCTTTTGAAGATACAGGTGCTTAAGAAACTATTTGTGGCTTTCTTACCCACAGCAGTTATAGGTCTTGCCCTCTATTCATTTATCAAAACCCATCTGCTTGGTAATGAGTTAATAGTTGTGACAGCCCTCTTTCTCGGCGGCATCGCCCTTATATGTTTTGAATATCTACATCGAGAATCTCATGACGCTGTCGGAGACATTGCGTCTATTTCCTACAAACAGGCCTTTGGGATAGGATTGTTCCAATCTATCGCTATTATTCCAGGCGTCTCTCGCTCTGCGGCATCTATCATGGGAGGTCTTTTGCTGGGCCTTAACCGTACGACGATAGTACAATTTTCTTTTTTGCTTGCAGTCCCTACTATGGCAGCAGCCACAGGACTCGATTTGCTTAAAAGCTATAAAGCCTTCTCTTTTAGCGACGCAGGGCTATTGTGTGCGGGGTTTATAACCGCCTTTGTGGTTGCCTTATTGGTTATGCGTTTCTTCTTGTCTTATGTACGCACGCGCACATTTATCCCCTTCGGCATATATCGCATAGCAATAGCCGTTCTATTTTTCTTCGTGTTTATACTGTAATTACATATGGAAGATGGTTTGCTACTTATCTCTGTCTCTACCCTAACCATAGTCGGTATTCGGCTTGGGGTTTGGCTTATACCAGAAGTTGATATAAAACTTTTTCGCAGAGTGATTCACCATTTTTGGTTTGGAATATTTTTTATATTCCTCTCCTTTCCCCTCTCTGCTGTTAACCACACACTTGGAGTTGTTGCTCTGGGCGTAGGGCTTGGCCTCGCCGCAGATGAACTAGTGTTTATGCTCCACGGCGGCGGCCGCGACAAGCAGTATTGGACAGTACCCTCTGTAGTAGGAAGCGCTGCACTTTTGCTTTCAATAGCCTCTTTCCAAACCAGCCTGGTTAACTTTTTATATTAGCCACACTTTAACAGTGTCTTGCTAATTTCTATTTTTATTGTATATAAGTAAGAGCTTCCGCCGTACAGGAGGGGCAGCAGTGTACAAAAAACGGAGTAGTGTCGCATGTCAGACAGCCAAGTTGCGCGGAAGACCAGGAATCCGCACCACGCAATCAGGGTTCTATTCAACACCCTGAAGAACGCTTTCGAACCGGCTGGTACCAAGCCCAAATTCAGAGAGCTACCGGCCACGGTCTCCTTCACGGACCCGGCAGGGACTGAACCCCACGACCGGTTCAAGGGCGTTAGGGTGAACCTCACCCTGGACCAATGGCAGACTCCCCTCTCGCTCAAGCTCCGGGGACTTGCCACGTTCGCTCCGGAAGAGGGTTCGGGGAATTCGCTCCTGTCCATGGTCTGCGAAATTCCCAACGGGACCATGAAGGGGCTGAGGTTCCATGACCCAAACACCAAGGACAGTCCTGAAGCAACGCAGACCAAGTTGCACCAGGTTGTCCTTGTCTGGGAGACCGCTGAGGGCTTCAAGGCGAGAATCTCCAGAGACTTCTTGGAACGCTACTCGCGACAGCTGTAACAACGTAGGCCGCCCTTTCAAAAGGGCGGCCTTTATCTTTTACGATATACTTCTCTATATGGAACTACGGCGCGGCAATGAAGACTTGGAAAAACTCAACCAAAGTCTTAATGACCCTCATGTACTTAAGGCCTATAAACAAGCCTGCGACCATCACAAAGTATCTTTTCTGCCCCGCATTCTCGGGTACTCACTGGTCTGGTGCGGGAATACTGTATATGGAAAAGAGCCAACATATCTAAAATTCCGCGCCGTAGAGGTAATTGCGCGCGTTCCCTACCACTCCTGGTCATGCGCCACCTTTACTCTACTGACGCTGTTTTACTCGAAAGAACAAAAGGCTATACGTCTATCTGACGTCACTAAGTATGCACGTCTCGCGCAAGACAACGAGACTATGCACGTCGTGGTTATCTCTCAACTTGCTAAGAAAGAAGAGCGAGCCGGGGCCATCCGACACATATTCATTCCAATGATGTTCGCCTTCTTTTATTTTTTGTGGTCGTACTTCCTGTATCTTATCAACCCACGCTACTCTTACGAACTCAATTACATGTTTGAAAATCACGCGTTCGAACAGTACAGCAAATTTCTGGAAACGCGTGGTGAAGAACTCAAGAAAAAACCAATATATAGCGAATTTCTCAGTTGGTATGGACGCTACCCCCGCAACCAATATGAATTTTTCCTTTCAGTTCGCAACGATGAAATAATCCATCGCAATACATCAATTCACGAAATCCAATAGACTCAGATTTGACAAATAGCGTACATATTGTATTTTCTATTTGTAGTTCTCTAACCCTAAGAGGTTGAATTGAAAAAGTATCTTTTGGTACTCCTGTTTGCATGCCTTGCGAACGTCAGTGCAAGCGCCCAAACACCACCAGCCACCCTTGGAGACCCTGCGGCAACACGTCTTGTGGACGCCTTTGTGGGGGCCCTAAACGCCTGCAGCAACAAAGGCGAAAACGAATTCAACGTAGGCCGGTGCATGGGGACCAGGGCAACCATCCTTGAGTTGTACCTTGCCGCTGCCGGCCGCTGCCATGAGGGCCAGAAAAACAGCGACTGCCTTGAGGCAAGCCGCCTCAGGCTCTCTATAACAAAAACCCTTGAGGACGCTGCCACGCACTGACACCCAACCGCTCCCTCCCCCGAGGAAGCGGTTTTCTTTTTACGCCTTACTCTTTAGATAGTTCAACATGGTACCCGCGTCGGACACTTCAAAAGGATCGTTTTGGGAATTATCCATATAGCCCTCCTCGATAAACATTTTTTCAATGACACCGTCAACGACGAGCATGCTGTAGCGCCAACTTCGCATACCAAAACCCAAATCTTCTTTTTTTACGAGCATACCCATAGCGCGGGTGAAGTCACCATTACCGTCGGGAAGCATCGTGACGTGCTTAATACCAAGATCTTTGCCCCAATGAGACATGACAAACGGGTCATTAACACTGAGGCATATAACCTCATCGACTCCCAGATTCTTGAACTCTTCATGTGCTCTGTCATACCCAGGTGCGTGTGTGCTCGAGCACGTAGGTGTAAAGGCTCCAGGAAGGGCGAAAAGGATTACTTTTTTGCCGCTAAAGATTTCTTCTGAAGTTCGCGTACTCCAGGCGAACGCCATATCCATACATGTGTTCTCACTTGCAGGGCTATGCGTATGAACTTTAAATTCAACATCAGGGACACGGCGCGGCTCATAGGTTGGATGGTTCTTCATATACAGCCAGTGTAGTCGATAATTTCACACTTAAAAAGGGGTGCTATTATTTTTATATGAACACTCAAACACGCTGGCGCGTTTTTACACTGGCAGCCCTCTCCTTTATTTTTATTCTGCCTCTGTCGGTCTCTGCCACATCAGTTTCCCTATCATCGATCACTCCAGCCACGACCATATTAAGCGGGCAGAACGTATACTTCAGCATCTTACCTTCAGGTTTTACCAATCCGTCATACTCGATAACGGATTCGTTTAATGGAACATCTTTCTCGGGTTCAAACGTAGATGCGTACGGAAATTTCAGTTGGACACCAACAGATACCGACGGAGGGGTGCATACGTTTGTTGTAACTGTCTCTGACAATGTTGGCAGCCCCAGCGCATCGATTTCCCAAACAATACAGGTTCAAGCCCCTGTCAGTATCCGTATCACAGACGCAGTTCCAGGCACTATTGTGGTTGCAAGCACAACACTCTCGTTTACCATCTCTCAGACCGGCCTCATAACCCCAACGTACAGAATTGTCGATTCGTTCTTTAATACGACTCTTACAGATACATACGCAACGTCATCAAATCTATTTAGCTGGACTCCAACACAAAAAGATATCGGATATCATACTCTGACAATCTATGCGACTGACATTTATGGTCGTGCGGCCCATACGTCATTTTCTGTCCAAGTAATTCCCCTTCCAGCCACTACACCTACCCTCACCGCAGTTGTCCAAAACACTACACCTGTGTCGACCACAGCCGCACCTTCCACGAACTATGTGTTCTCCATCTATCTATACCAAGGACTTACACATCCAGATGTTACAAAACTCCAACAAAAGTTGACCGCTCTTGGAGTCTACTCCGGGCCAGTAACAGGATATTTTGGACCACTTACCCAAGCAGCAGTGAAAAAATTCCAAGCTTCTCGCGGACTTGAACAGGTAGGTTTTGTAGGGCCAGCTACAAGAAAAGCCCTGAGCCAGTAAGTTTGACAAAAATCGCTTTCGATGTAAATTGAGAACGTCTCAAAATTGAGGCAACCTGCAACACGCAGGATGATGTACTTGATCGATACAGGAGAGCGACATGGCTACAGGAACCGTGAAGTGGTTCAACTCGGCCAAAGGGTACGGCTTTATCCAGCCGGAGGGCGGCGGCAAGGACGTCTTCATCCACATCAGCGCCGTCGAACGCGCCCGGATGACCGCCCCCAACGAAGGCCAGAAGATCAACTACGAGGTCGTCATCGAGCGCGGCCGGCCGGCCGCAGGTAATCTGAGCCCTGGCTGACTATTGCCATCAGCTCCCCTTCATTATTGCCGCCCTCTTACGAGAGGGCGGCCTTTCTTTTTAATTCGAGCGGATCACAAACGAATCAACAATAGGTTGCCCTTCTCGGGTGATGCGATATGTAAAATCTGCCGTGTATGCGTTATGACCATCTTCGTACTGTACGGTGCCAGCACCTCCGTGCGACTCTATTTCAGTAACATAGAATGTTCCACCTAACTGTTCTTTAGTTGGAGAGAGGTCGCTAATACGGCTACGCACATAACTTTCTATATCCATAGAGCGACCGCTTTGAGGAACATCAGTCGGTACACTTCTATAATTGATGTAGATAACATAGCCTCCTACTAAAACCGCAAGCGCCACTGCAAGCAATATAAGTTTCTTCATAGCGCGGTAAGTTTATTTTTTCTCGAGCACACGCATCTGGTAGCGATAGAAAAGCATTGGGACAAGCACGAGCGTAAGGCAGATAGCAAAGGTAAGGCCGAACATAACTGCAAAGGCCAATGGCCCCCATGTTGCATTCGACCTAGCGAGTGGGATCATACCCACAACAGTGGTGATGGTCGTAAGAACAATTGGGCGCAGACGAGTCGCGGATGACTCAACAACGATATCTATAATTGGCCTACCTTTCTCTGTTGCAAGATGGTGGATCATAGAGTCCATAAGAATGATTGCGTGGTTGATGATAACGCCACCAAGTGCGATGACTCCAAGCAACGAGGTAAGCGACACTGGTTGTCCTGTTATCGCAAGGCCACCCAACACACCGATAAGTGAAAGTGGGACGATAACCAACAAGTACCATGTGTAGCGAATAGAGTTGAAGGAAATGATAAGGATCATAAACATCAACACCAACCCTGCGATAAGCGCCAGGAACATGTCTGTAAATGACTGGTTGATATCCTCGGTTTCTCCACCATACGAGACTGTTACGCCTGAAGGTAGGTTCAACTCCCCAACGCGCTTCTTAAATTCTGCTATGACCGCAGTGCTCGTGGTTTTGTCGTCCGGATACGCAGACACTGTTTCCAAGCGGCTTTTATCTTTATGGTTTATGGCTGCGTTGCTTACCCCAAGTTGCGTCTGCAACACTGAACCAAGCAGTACCGGGCCATTGCTGCCCTGGACAGAGAGATTTTTAATCGCATCAATTGTCGTACGTGTGGTATCTGACGGATCAATATAGTCCGTGTTGAGGTTGAGTTTTACGATTACATCAATGTCATCTTTAGGCTGTGTGATGCTGGTTGCTTTTGTACCCTGCACAGCCGCACGCAATGTTTGCGCAATAGACGCAGTACTTAAGCCCAGCGCAGTTGCCTTGCCGCGGTCAACGGTGAGGTCAAACTGAGTTCCGTTGTTCTGAGTACTGTCGCTGACATTCGTAACATGCGGAATGCTCAAAATAAGTTGTTTGCCCGCCTCAGCCGCAGTGATAAGTTCATCAAGGTTATCGCCTTCAAACTGGATTTGAATTGGCGCACCAGCTGAAGGTCCGTTGTTTGCCTGCAATACCTGGACGTTTGCAGCTGTTACGACACTTACGACGCGCTGCAGTTCAGTTGCAATTTCAGTACTTGTTTTCTTGTGGTCGAGCGGAAGGTTAACCGTGATGTTTGCCTGGTTGCTGCCTGAAGAACCTCCTCCTGTAAGGCCGGAACTCTGTCCCGTTGTAATTTCAAGAGAAGAAATATCTTTAATTGGATACAGAAGTTCTTCAACCTGGCGGACAATAAGATCTGTCTGTCCAAGCGTCGTACCTTCTGGGGCTTGAATGTTGATGTAGACGAAATCTTGGTCATCTTGTGGGAAGAACACCGTTTTTACCAATCCTGTAAAAGGAAGGATCATTGCAAGAACAAACATGACGCCAAGCCCTCGCAAGAACAGGCGCTGCCAACGACGATTCTCAAGTATTAAGCGCAATTTTTCTTTGTACCACTGTGTTGCGAGCTCTGTATATTCTTCCTGGCTTTCTTCAAAACGATTCGGATGTTTTTTAGTAAAGAGGACGGCAATCAAAGGAACGATGCCGAGTGCTACAAAGATAGACGCAATGAGCACGAATATAAGGGTGTATGGGATACCTGCAATAAACTTGCCAACGATGCCGGAGATAAAGAATAGTGGTGCGAATACGGCAACCGTTGCCATCGTTCCTGCAATAAGTGGCCATGCATAGTCGCGTAGCGCATGCTTTGCGGCATCCAGCGGGTCTGCGTGCAACTTCATGCGCGCATGGATTGCTTCAGTAACCACGATGCCTGAGTCCACCAAGATACCGACGGCCAAAATAAGTGCGAAGAGGCTGATGAAGTTAAGTGTGTTGCCCGTAAGGTGCAACCCAATAAATGCAATCAAGAACGAAAGTGGGATAGCAAGCGCCGCAACAACAGACTCGCGCCAGCCAATGGTAAGAAGAAGCACAATCATTACGAGCGCAACTGTCTCAAAACCAGTTTTCGTAAGGTCTCCGAGCTGTTCGGTGATCTGAACGCCTTGGTCAGTTGAGGGAGAAATAAACACGTTCATCCCCTTCAATTTTGTGTCCTGCAACCTCAGCATTTCTGCTTTTGCCGCATCTGCTACTTCTTTAATCTCAGCGCCTGTCTGCTTGTAGATAGTGAGAGAAATAGCCTGACTACTTGGTTTTCCATCCACGGATAAGCGCGAATATGAGGTTGCAGAAGCGAGGCCGTCAGAAACAACTGCAATGTCGCGAACATAGATAGGCACGTTGTTCTTTATGCCTACTGCAATATTTTGAATCTCAGACGGGTCCTCTATGCTGCCTTTAAAGCTGACATTGTAGTTCACGCCATTCATCGAAATGCTGCCAGCTGGCGCCGATGCGTTTGCTGACGCTATAGATGAAATAATGTCCGTTAGGCGAAGGCCGTATTGCTGGAGCTTTTCTTTACTAACAACAACAGTGACCTGGCGCTCAGGCATACCGGACACATTCACTTCTGATACGCCGGCGATATGTTTAAGGCCGTCCGATACTTCTGCGGCAAGAGCTGAAAACTCAGTCGGTGGAAGATCTCCCGCAATAGAAACCACGAGCACTGGTTGGTTGCTGAAGTCAATTTTGCTTACCTGTGGAGTTGTTGCGTCGGAAGGAAGGTCTGGTACAGCTTTTGCCACAGCGTCGCGAAGTTCTTGAATAGATTTATCTACATCAGCATTTGCATCAAACTGCACGTTGAGCATGGAAACACCCTCGCTTGATACAGAGGTAACGGTGTCGAGGTTGTTCAGGCCGGAAACCTGATCTTCTAATTTATTCGTAACCAATGTTTCTATGTCTTGCGCCGAAGCACCTGGAAGCACTGTTGTTACGATACCGTTTGGAATAACGATAGAAGGTGAGTTTTCCTTTGGAATAGCAAGGGCGGCAAACAACCCAGCAAGCACGAGGGTGGTAATTAGCACGTAGCTAAATTGTTTTCGGTCTAGGAAGAAATTCCAGAGCCACAACATACGAGTTAGTTTGAACCTGCCTGTGCAGGCAAGTCTACGATTACCTGCTGTCCGTTGGAAAGGCCGCGCGCGTCTTCAACAATAACCATCTCTGGAGTAAGACCTGTAAGGACTATCACCTTGTCCCCTAAGATAGTGCCGAGGGTTATTGGGATTTGAACCAACGTCGATGACGCACTAACACTAAATACAATTGGACCACTTGGCGTTATTTTTGCCGCAACAATCGGAATCATAATAGAAGCCGCTGAAACGGTGCTGACTTTTTTTGTCTGGGCTGCTGTTGCGCGAGAAAGCGACACTGTTATGGTTTCCCCATCCGTCAGCGCGCTTGGGCTACCGACAATACCGACCTTCACTAAAATTTTTCCAGTTGATGGGTCGAGCGCTGGCGCAATTGAGACAATAGTCCCCTGCACCGAACCTGCTATAAGAGCGCTGCCACCTACTGCGAGAGTTTTTGAATCTTCGGGTGTTACATACACATCAACTTCAAGCGCGCTTGGGTTAGATATTTCTGCTAGGCGTTGTGAGTTAGAGACATAATCTCCTTGTGAGACTGGGAGACTTACAATAGTGCCTGAAATTGGTGAGCGGATGATCGTCTTTTCAAGCGATGCTCGTGCTGCGGCAAGAACACCTTGTGCCTGCTCAACATTTGCTTGCGCAATACTTATACTGCTTTGCGTTCCACCTTCCGCAGTGTTTGAAGCAGATGCCGCAGCCGCAGATGCGCTGTCATACGCGCTCTTTGCGCTTGCAACCCCTGACAATGCTGCACTAACTGCCGTACGTGCAGAACCTATTGATGCTTGGTACGCACTAATATCTGTAGCTGTTATGGACTGGTTTGGAAGAGACTTGTTTAGCGCCTCCACTAGATTGTTCAAGAACGTGGTGACGAGCTGTGCATTAGCTGTTGCCTGGGCAATATCTGTACCTGTATTTGTTCGCGTGGTCTTGCGTGCTATTGAGCTGACATCATTAAGTGCAAGGTCGAGCTGGCGACGTTCATTTTGGAGCGTAATAACAAGCTGGTTGTCGGTGACGGTAAGTTGGAGCGCTGGGTTAGTTCTGGGTTGGCTAAAAAGAAGATCCGCCTTGGTGTGCACTGCGTCATCAAGGGCCGCAAACAAGCTCTGCAAAGAAGTGTTTACAGTTATCTGAGCATTTACTACCGCTTGGCTAGCTTGCGCCGCACTAATACCGGAGTTTGCTGCGCCTGTGCCACTGGTATTTGTAAACGCCGCTTGGGCTGCATTGTATGCACCTTGAGCCTGGAGGACTGCAGCTCGTTGGCTGCTATTTTCAAGAGAACCAATAATGGTACCCGCAGATACATAGTCTCCAATTTTACGGTTAAGTGCGAGCACTTCGCCCGAGCTTTGTGCCGAAATGCTTGCATGGTTAAGCGACGTCACTACGCCCGTTACAGGAAGAGGTCCTGTTGATTGCGCGGCAAGGCTTGCGACGGATGCAATTTTTACATGGCTAGTTTGGTCAAGCGTAGCAACTGCGGGAACTGAGGAAACCATTGCTTGAGCACCCACGAATATAAGAATTGCAATAAGAAGAGCCCCGCCCCATGAGTAATACCAAGGTTGTTTGCGAACATACTGAATCGCGTTAAAAAATCTCGTTTTTATTGACATTTGTGGCTCAAGTATAGCAAAAAGCTAGGCGGAAAGCACTAAATGTGTCGTATACTATCGAAATGAAAAAAATTCGACGACGATTCGAAGTTCAGGATTTTAAAACACGCGTTGGCCGCTCACGTACAGGAAAAGGCATCTTTGCAGAAGAAAATATTCCACGAGGTGTCTGCGTTTTGGAATATGTAGGCCGCTCATTAACTGACGATGAGCAACATAATAAAAGCGGTAAGTATTTCTTTGAAACAGGGAGAAACACGATGATTGACGGAAATGTTCCGTACAACAAAGCAAAGTACGTTAACCATTCTTGTAGGCCAAACTGCGAAATTGATATTAAAAACAAACGCGTGTTTATTTTTACCGCAAAGAATATCAAAGCTGGCGAGGAACTTACATACGACTATGACACTGAATACTTTGATGAATTTATAAAACCCGTAGGTTGTAAATGTCTTAAGTGTAGCCCTGTAAAAAAATAGGGAGTGGAACTTGCCACCATACTCATGGATTCTTAATGAACCATGCGCTTTTGTATTGGTATGGTTAAAGGTATGGTACCAGGAATGAAACACCTGTTTTGGAAGATACGTAGCAACTACACCAGACGTGAATGGCAGCTTGCTGGAGTTCTGTTGGTTTCTTATACTCTTGTTTTCTTTTTAGCTTCACTTGTCCTCCCCCTGTCTGCTCGGTTTAACCCAGCATCTGCTATTGCACTTGCGACACTATACTTTGGTGGCCGAAAGCTCTGGCCTGTGGTGTATGTCTCCGCTGTAATAAGTCAGATAGTCACCGGCTCACCACTTATCGCCATTCTCCTGCTACCACTTATCGAAACGATACAAGCTACCGCTGGCTCTTGGCTTTTACACAAAGCACACATCGACCCATTGTTCCGCAGATACCGCGACACCTTTTATTTCATCATTACTATAGTTGGAATCTCTGCTATCAGCTCAACGCTTGTTATGATAGTGCGCTTGTTGCGAGGCGACACTGACATTCTTATGTCAGGCTGGTACGCCTATGTCGCAACCTTATTTTGTTTACTTATCGTTACACCATTCTTACTTCGTTGGTTCACCAAGCCCCGCTTCAGCCGAACCTTCGTAGAAATTCTTGAACTGTTCTCTGTGTTCGTATTTTTGATTTGCATCGACTACACACTGTTTATCCGTGGCGTCGGCATTTTTGCAAGCATCCCTCTGGTATATTTCATCCTTGTGCCACTGTTCTGGATTGCGCTTAGACTGCGACCTCGCTTTATTACACTCGCGCTTCTCATCACGTCGTTTTTTGCTGTCACGGGTGTATTACTGCACTCACAACCAAGCGCACTTGCAGCAAACCTGTATCAGATTGAAATTCTGATTATTGTACTCGCGGTAATGTTTTTTATCGTCACCTCGCTTGAAGAAGACCGTCGAGTCAACACCAACATTATGCATTCACAAATGGCAGCGCTTCGTAATGCCGTTGCAAAAGAAAGTTCGGAGTCAAAAGCAAAAAATGACTTTATTGCGATTCTGTCGCATGAACTCCGTAACCCGCTTGCTCCAATTTTATCCTCTATTGATTTATTGAAATTAAAAAACTCACACGACGCAGAGGACATGGAAATCCTGGAGATGATGGAGGATCGTATGGGAACCGTACGTCGCCTACTAGATGACCTTCTGGATATTTCCCGTATCTCTGAAGGGAAAGTTACGCTCAAGAAAGATGTGGTTGAACTTACCTCCGTACTCAAGAGTGCAGTTGTCTCAACGGAACATCATCGCAAAGAGCTGCACCAGCGTCTCGCAATGAAACTGCCTCAAAAACCCCTCTCCATTGTTGGAGACGCAGTACGTCTTGAGCAAATTTTTTCAAACTTACTCACAAATGCATCGAAGTTTTCGTCGTCCGGTGACACCATTGCGTTACATATGCGAGAACATGATGGTGTTGCAGAGATTGAAGTTGTAGACCGTGGCATTGGTATCGACCCAGGCGAGCTTGAAACTATTTTCCTCCCCTTCCGACAAATCCAAGATGCCGAACGCAGCAAGAAAGGTTTGGGTATCGGTCTTGCCCTTGTGCGTAACTTCGTGGAAATGCATAGCGGCACTATCCAGGCACACAGTGAGGGCCGTAACCGGGGCAGCCGTTTTATTGTCCGCCTGCCGCTCATCGTCACCGCAGAGAATAGAAGCTCGCATGGCGACAGAGCGGGAAACCCATTACAGAAAGGTAGGACCAAGGCCAACCCACTCATCTTGATAGTTGACGATAACGATGCAGCTGCCGGTGGTATCGGACGCTTGTTGGAATTTCAAGGGTACAGAGTTGCGTATGCGTACGACGGCAACCAAGGAACCACGAAGGCACGTAGCCTTTCTCCTGATGCAGTATTCCTAGATATAGGACTTCCCGACCAAGATGGATGGAAGGTTGCTAAAACACTTAAAGCTCAAGGTTTTACTGGTCGACTTATCGCGCTTACAGGATACGGGATTGAACATAAAAAAATGATGGATCAAGAAGTGCGTTTCGACTACTATCTCGTCAAACCAGTTGGCCTCGCCGACCTCCAGCGCGTTCTCACAGGGCTCGTTTAGGCATTTTTGAGATGTCTACTGCCATGCTTGAGATATTCATTAAAAACATAGTAAGCTGAGTTTAGCGGGGCCTTATCTGTAACAGTACCTAAGGAGGTCCAATATGATCTTCGAGAAGTTCACTACTGAGGGTGATTTACGGCATTTCCTACGGGGATGCACTGCCTTCGAAGGCGGGCCACTAGATATCGAGAAGCTTGAACGCGGACCACGCGACGTAGCCCATCTTGTACGGGCGATCGAGCAGAAACGCGAAATCGAGTTCGGCCGGGACATGCACGGCAACGGCGTGTGCCGTTCGCGTAAATCCGAGACACTTGTGCGCGTGGGCGGAGAACAACTGGTCGAGAGGTATCGTGAAGTGAATGGGGTTCGTGTCCCCACACCAGCCGACGTGGTGCGAACACTGAGCGAAACCGGCATTGAGGGAGAGACGGCGGAGGAAACACTCCTTCGATGTTTTGTCGAGGAGTCGGGGCTTGTGGTCCCAACCACAAACATCCATCTAGTCAGCAAGCCTCCCATCGCCGACTTCGGAGACCTGCGCGACCGTCACAAGTCGAGCGTGTATGTGGGTCTATGGCGCCAGGTGATGGTGACGCGTTTCTTCACTAACTTCAACGAGCGTCCTGAGCCGTTCAAGGAACGCTTGGAGATTACAGACGAAGACACGAAGGTCTTTGGTGAGTGGGAGCCTGAAACATTGCATGGCCCTTGGGACCATTCGACCGACCTCTGGCAACAGCTCGTCACAGGTCGTGCGCGCAAATACTCTTGAATCAAGGCCGGCCTAAAAACCGGCCTTTTTCTTTTCCTTATTTCAACCTGCCCGGAGAGGTAGGTTGACTTCCCTGCTGAGCTTAACTAGGCTCTAGGTAGCTACAAAAAGATTGGGAGGAGTCCTTATCAGCGTACATTCCGAAATTCAGAACGGGGGTCACCGATGTCAGCCATTCGAAACATTTTTCTCGTAGCAGTATGTGCGGCAGTATTAGTGTTTGCGGGTTGCAACGTCAACGAAGCACGCGCGCATGACCCGCTTACACACCAGGCCAACGGCTACTCGTCGGCCAAAAACAAATCAAAGGGTCTGTGCTGCGACGGCAACGACTTCACCTACATCAACCCCTACTCGTGGGAACGCACGGACAAAGGTTTCCGCGTCCACATCCAGGGGAAATCGATTGATGTTCCTGCCGATGCCGAAGTGGAGAACATGAAGAACCCCGACGGTGAGGCAAAGGTATGGCTCTACTTGGACGCGGACACGAACACCCTTAAGGCTCGCTGTTTTATGCCTGGCATAGAAAGTTAGTGTTGAAAAACACAACTGCCTCCTCGTGGGGCAGTTTTCTTTTGCACATAAAGACTATTGACGAATCTTGGACGAGTGGTACTGTTTCCCTTGGAGGAATGACCAGGAGGAAATCATGTCCGAACAACAATCTGAACGGGTATTCGTGAAGGTGTTTGGTTTGAGTGTCCCTGTCGTGGATCCAGAACGCCGAGGGCTTGGCGGCAACGATGTGGAATTGAGCTTCACTGTCGGGAACCTGTTCTTGCGGTTCCAGCGTATCGGCAACACCTGGCGAGACGGCCGTCGGCAGAAGCCTATCGATTCGCGCTTCTTCGAAGTCCTCGGAACTATTATGGAGTCGGCTCACCCTGTGATGCCGGCGTAACTACCTCAATAAGGCGCGCGGAATTTCCGCCGCCTTTTTCTTTTACCAACATACGTTTATCCACAAGCACTCTCCCCAATCGCGCTTGACAAATTTGTATAAATAGAGGATAATATAAGTAGAAGACCCCTCAATAAACCAGGAGACAACGATGAGAGAGATTCCTCCTCAAGTTGCTGCAGCGATTAGGCACGAGGACATTTACGCCCTCAAGCTTATGGGGCGTGCGGGTGGCAGAACCACCCAAAGAAGGCGCGACATCAGGAAAGCTGTCGACAAGATCTTCGACGAGCGAGCCCGGCAGGAATTCTATGACCGAGCGCGTGAGGCGCACGAAGACCTGGTCCGAGTGGACGATAGTCCGGTGGGACTGGCTTTTTTTCATGAAGACGAATAAGTGCAAGGGCGGCCATCCACCGATGAGCCGCCCTTTTGCTATACTGAGCGTATAACACCTCAAGAACGCATTTCTCAAATATCGCACGACCTTCGCAATTCACTCGCGGTCGTGTATAGCCATGCCCAGCTTCTGCAGCTTATGCTTGAGAAAAAGAAGTCGGCAGAATATGACACCGCGACTGAACTCGTAGGTTCCATAGAACAAATGCAATCAACGTTCACCCAGAAGATGGATGAGCTCAAAGAAATTCCCCCCGCCGATGGCGGGGTTCACTCGAAACTCAGTGACGCTGCGTAAAATGAGTAGTACATATTACTCGTTAACCCACATGTATTATGAAAGTTACACTTATTTGCAGTGAGTGCGGACACAAAGAAGGTAGCTCCTCAAACAAGGAGTTGATCAACAAAATCATCATGTGGAATCACGTGAAGAGGAGCCACCCGCGTACCGCCGAGCGTATTATGCGCCACTATAAGGTTGTGCCCGCCCATCTCTACGGCGTTGCAGCATAAGGCTGAGCTCCCCCACATGAAGTTTTCTTCATAATACCTTCATGTAATACTGCGTAGAGTGACTCTATGAGACTCTTAATGATTGAAGACGAACAGGTCCTCGGGGCGAACCTTAAAAAAATATTAGAACTAAAGGGTTTTGCTGTTGACTGGGTATCTGAGGGCGACAAGGCTCTGACCCGCGCAACGCTCTATCACACCGACTATGACGTCATTGTCCTGGACCTTACCCTACCTGGGCTAGACGGCATGTCTCTCACAAAAAAAGTCCGTGAGGAAGGTATCAAGACTCCGATTATTATCCTAACCGGCAAGAACGAAACTCATACAAAAGTTGAACTGTTGAACGCCGGTGCCGACGACTATGTCGTAAAACCATTCTCATCCGAAGAGCTTGTTGCACGCATCGGCTCAGTTGCTCGTCGCCCTCAAACACAGACCCCTGTGGTACACACTGTTGGCAGTATCACGGTAGATACGGCAACCCATAAAGTATTTCTCGATGGAGAAGAGATCAGTCTGACATTAAAAGAATATGCGCTTCTAGAATGCTTCCTACGAAGACCGGGCGAAGTGTTTACTCGAGAAGAACTCTCTAACCACGTGTGGGACTTCAACAGTATGACGTGGAGCAACGTGCTAGATGTACATATGAAAAATCTTCGTAAAAAACTTGAGCATGGCCCCTCCTCTCCCCGTTTTGAAACTGTACGAGGTGTAGGGTACCGATTTATCGCCTAACTATGCAGAAGCAACGTCGAGCTCGTCAGTCAAAAAACACTCGCACCATTTTGGTAGTGGACGACAATGAGGCGGCGGCTCAGATGCTTGCAAGGCTGCTACAACTGCGAGGCCATACCGTTAGCATTGCTCACAACGGACTGGACGCAATACATAAAGCACGAGAAGAGCAACCCGACATTATAGTGCTGGATATCGGACTGCCTGATATCGATGGGTATGAAGTCGTGCGCATACTGCGAGACGAAAGTTCTTTTGTATCCCCCATCATTGCACTTACTGGGTACGGACAAAAAGATGATAAAGAGAGGGCACTGCAGGCTGGGTTTAATCATCACCTCACAAAACCGGTTGCTCTAAAAGAGCTCGAGCGAGCCTTCAAGAAAGTCTCTGCGCTGTAGGTATTTTATTGCTATTTAATCATTTCTTCATCAGCATTTTTGTATACTGGGAATGTATAAAATAGTTCGAAACGCACTGGACTAATATATGAAGAAACGGCTGATCTAAGCCGGGGAGGCCCTGAAGGACATAGTGCCGTGGGCCTCCCCGGCGCATTGGCATAAAATTGACAAGCTACTATTTTTCCTTTAGAACCTAGATAGGATTCAACAACATATTGGTGTGTTATGAACGTGCTCGAGTTCCTTAAGGCCGTCTTTATCACCGTGTTGGTGTGGGTAGCGTCGGGATGGGTCATCACCGACCTAACCGTTGGCCTTCTCCATACGCAACAGCTGATGGATGTGTCCTGCGGCACGGCGGCAGGCGAGCTCTTGATCGGAGCAAAATCCATCCTCGTGTTCTATACCTTCCTGCGTCTCGTCTGGCCACAGATCAAGACGGGCTGGGAGTCTCTACGCAAGGTGACTCTCTCCTTCTAAAACCTACCGCTTCCTTCCAAGGAGGCGGTATTTTTTATCCGTAATATTTAAAGGCTCGATATCCAAAAAGGCACACCAGACAAAAGATTGCACAGAGAAGAAGAATTACGAGTGATGCAAGTGCTGGGTTTGTGATGTGGGAGAAAATCCACCACCCAACAATAAACCCAAGCTGGGCACCCACTATGTCGGACAGAGAATTTGTATACGCCTCGGTACGGGAAAGGCGGGTAATGCGTTCAACTAATTCCCATCCGATACCGATAGACAGGGCCATCCAAAATGCAGCTGCATATTCCATGGGCATAAGAAACGTGACATAGGAAATGAAGAAGCCTGATATTACGTGGGGTAGTGTCCAAAGGTCCACGTACTTCCCCCGCCATGTGCTATGTCGATATAAAAATGGTCTGTGCATAAGTTAGTAAGACGTATAGTAGTATAGCCTGTGTGAAAATAGTTTTCCTAAACTGCTGGGACGGCAAGATAATGAACCCTCTCCTACAGTTTATTGAAGCACAGAAAATGGATACGGATGTGTTTTGTTTTCAAGAGGCAGGAGGCAACGTACAGACCGCGCTTGAAACCATACTAGGCTCCTACACTAAACTCTCCGCAGAAAAAAATATTCTCGACAGCTCTTTTACCCCCACACAAGTTACCTACGTACGTGCTGGCATAGAAGTAGTGCGCGAGTGCACCATACTCTCAGATAATCCGCATGCTGGACTTGGGATATACACGGAACTTGCTGTTGGCACAAAACCCCTACATCTCATAAATCTGCACGGATATCCGCATCCAGGAAAACTTGATACGCCAGGACGCCTTGAACAATCAAAGGTGTGTATAGATTTTTTGAAAAACCTCCCAGGCGTACGCATTATCGGCGGGGACATCAACGTTCTGCCAGAAACACAGAGTATCCAGATGTTTGGAAATGCCGGATATCAAGATCTTATTCAGACATTTTCTATACCGACCACGCGTAACCGTCTCGTGTGGGAACGTTTTCCAGACAACCCACTCTACTATTCAGACTATGTCTTTGTAGACCACAACACTACGGTCAAAAGTTTTACAGCTCCCACTATGGAGATATCAGACCATCTACCTATGATTCTTGAGATACAATTGTAAGCACATGCGCACAAGACGAAAAAGGCAACCAAAATTGCTATATGTTTTGGCGGGGATTATCGGTGGACTGATCATGTTGTTTTTTGCATTCCCAAGTATTGTTGTGTGGGAACAAAAAAATCTAGGTATCCAATCCCCCTTTCCGGTAAGTGTCGACCCTATCAAAAAAACTATAAAGCCGAACGCTTCAGCCGACCTGTTGTTTGCTGACCCGACTTCAACCGAGGCGGCTGTCTTTAATGCCAAAGGAATATTTGCAGCTGTTGCGCGCGTTATCGCTGACACTCCCCTGTACCAATTTGCCGCAATAGAAGCTGGCATACCAAATATTCTTACGATCAACCCTGGCCTCCGAAAAGAACAGGTTGCTGCCCTTATTGGTAAAAGGCTTGGCTGGGACGCGAATAAGCAAAAACAATTTACCCAACTGCCACCTGTTTCAACCGTACAGCTAGAAGAAGGGACTATTGCTCCAGGCGATTATTCAATTGCAGCAGGAGACTCAATCCTTGCAGTACAAGAACAGGTTCAACAAAGATTCGAAGATGAAGTGCTTTCGCGCTACACACCAGCAGTGCAAAAAATTGTGCCGCTTGAACAAGGGCTAACTATCGCATCCATTATTGAACGCGAAACGAGCGACCCACAGGAAATGCGCATTATATCCGGCGTCATATGGAACCGTTTATTTGCCGATATGAAATTGCAAATGGATTCTACACTGCAGTATGCAAAAGCTACAGGCAAAGGTCCTTGGTGGCCACAAGTCGTGCCGCGCGACAAATATATCAAGTCTCCCTACAACACCTATCAAAACGAAGGTCTGCCACCGGGACCAATTTCTGCCCCAAGTACCGCGGCTGTACTAGCGGCCCTCAACCCTGTAAAAACCTCGTGCCTATACTATTTCCATGACGACGATGGGGAAATCTATTGCTCAGACACTTACGAACAGCATGTCGGTTCGCTGAAAAAACTCTACG
This sequence comes from Candidatus Adlerbacteria bacterium RIFOXYC1_FULL_48_26, assembly GCA_001773575.1. Classification (GTDB taxonomy): domain Bacteria; phylum Patescibacteriota; class Minisyncoccia; order Phycocordibacterales; family SBAW01; genus GWA1-54-10. The sequence continues at coordinate 43,927 of MEXB01000007.1, forward strand.
GCCAAGGGCGGTAATGTATACTTCATAGTATGGAATGGATCATCGTGGGTGTTATAGTCCTGATCGTCTTTCTTCTCTTTTTAGGGCTATATTTCCGTGCTTCAGGCGCGGTTACCATAGCTGCAGAAGAGCAGGAAGAAATCGAGAAGGAGTCGCCCGAAGAACTTGAAAAGGAAGTGGAGCGAGAGGAAGAAAATGCTGAGTCCTCCAAAGCGGCGGACGACGAATTTCATTCAGCGCGCGGGTAGTCTTTGGTATACTGTTCCGATATGCAATATCGGAAACTACCAGGCACTGACATGGAAGTGTCAGCAATTTGCCTTGGCACCATGAACTGGGGCCAGCAAAACACAGAAGAAGATGCACACGCACAACTCGACTACGCAACAGCACACGGCGTAAATTTTATAGACACTGCGGAGATCTACCCTATTCCGCCTGACCGAACGAAACAAGGAACAACTGAAACATATCTTGGCTCCTGGCTTAAGAAAAGCGGGAAAAGAAAAGATCTTATCATTGCAAGCAAGGCTTCGTGCATGCTTCAGAAAAATTCTATGGGCACCCGTACGGCTGTCGGACTTACCCGCGCAGATATACGTGAAGCTATAGAAGGCTCACTCTTGCGCCTAGGAACCGACTACCTTGATCTCTACCAGATGCATGGGCCTGACCGCATTACGAACGTGTGGGGCCGGTACGGAGTCGAAGACATTGATACGTCGCAAGACGGTGCGGCGATTGAAGAAACGCTCAGTGCGCTCGCCGAACTTGTTACAGAAGGAAAGGTGCGCGCAATTGGCGTGTCCAACGAAACACCCTGGGGCATCATGCAATATTTGAATGTGGCGCGCGAAAAAGGCTTCCCAAGAATTTCTACTATTCAAAATCAATATTCCCTACTGAGCCGAAAGTTTGAAATTGGCCTGTCGGAAATGTGCCTACGTGAACATATCGGACTACTTGCCTATTCAGCACTTTCTATGGGGTCACTGACAGGTAAATATCTTGGCGGCGCTCGCCCACCAGCTGCACGCCTGACACTTACAGACCGCAACGCACACTACAACCCGCCACAATCTCAAGTTGCTATACAACGCTACGTAGATGTTGCCAAAAAGCACGGACTCGACCCAGCTGCTATGGCTATTGCCTTCGCTACTTCTCGCTCATTCACAACAAGCACAATCATTGGCGCCACCACGCTGGAACAGCTTGCTGTAGACATAGAAGCAGGAAATATAACTCTGTCTCCAGAAGTTATGAGCGATATCGCAGACATCCACCGCGAAATGCCCAACACCCACGCATAGTGTTTGATTTTATTTGAGTCTGTCGTACTATTCCAACAGAAAGAAGCAGGAGGAACAGATGGGGGTCAAGATCCCTGTTGTACACCACTCAATTCGAAACGTTCGTAAAGGCATTACCTTCGATTGGCTCTTGGAGGATAAAAGACTGGAAGCTAAGCGTAATTACAACGATGCGGCAGGTCGACTACACGAATGGAAGCGGTTTTTCCCACATCAGCACGTAAACCAGAGCGCCTTTGCACGTAGGTGCGTGCACGAAATGATCGGGGCTTTCACTCGTTGGTTGATATATAAGGGTGAAGAGATCGAAGGAGATCTCCATCTCACAAGACTCTACGAGATACTTAATGAAACGCCCCCACGTTTTCCTCCCCAAAGCCCCGCTCGATACGCGGGGCTTTTTACTTTATTAAAAATAATCGTATAGCAAAAAACACCCTTATTACGGGGCGTTTTTTGCGAACGTTCGAAACGAGTTTATTTAGCCTTAGGAAGGATTTTAAACATCTTAGTGCCGCAAACCGGACATACGCCCGACATTGCACGGCGATCTCCGCCGCCCTTGCCAGCAAATGAAACCTCTTTAGGGTCATTCATCTCCTGCTTAGCTTTGCACTTAACACAGTATGCGACTTCTGCCATTTGATATTCACTAACTACTAAAATCACGTTTTGCCCTGTTCTCCCAGTATACCGTATATACAAGGCTGTCTAGACCTTGTCCCCGAAGGCTAATTTCTGCAAAAATACCTCGGTAGAGTGACCCCAAGAATACTGCTGAGCCTTCGTACGACACGCCTCCGGTGAAAGCTTTAGACACGCTAGTGCTGCTTCTTGAAGATCTCCGCTTAAATATCCATCTACACCTTGCGTGATAATATCTCGGGGACCCATAACATCATATGCAGCCACAGGGATACCGCAGGCGAGAGCTTCCACAACAATAAGACCAAAGGTGTCAGTCTTGGATGGAAAAACTACTACATCTGAAAGCGAGAGCCATTCAACTAATTCCCTTCCGCGCTGATACCCAACAAAGTGCGCCGTGTCTCCATATTTTTCTTCGAGCTCCTTACGCATGGGCCCGTCTCCTATCACCAATTTTGTGCCAGGCAATTCAAGATCAAAAAATACCTGAGGATCTTTCTCCTGCGCCAAACGGCTGAAATATGTAAATACAGGTTTCTGCAAGGAAGGAAGATTGTTTTGTGGCGGAGTCTTTTTAAATCGCTCAATATCTACTCCTAGTGGCCAGAGCTCAACGTGTTTGAATCCGCGCATTTCAAGTTCTGCCTTAAGGCTCGGCGTTGAGACCAATGTCCGCACCGCCGCCCCGTGGAACCATCTCATCCATGCAGTAATGACAGGAACAACAATCTTCGAAATATACATACTCAGATACAGCTGGAAGTGCGTATGGTATGAGGTCGTAAACGGAATACCTTTATTGACGCAATAGCGGCGCGCCGATAAACCGAGAGTTCCCTCGGTTGCAATATGGATAGCGTCTGGCTTGTACTCACGCAAAAGCTTTTGCATATGGTTACTTGGGAACAATGCGAGAGTGATTTCTGGATACAGCGGCAGAGGCATTTTATATGTAAACAAGCCGGGATGTATGACGAGTACGTCCAACCCCTGCCCCTTGAGCCCTGAAACAATATGATCAAAAACTGTAACAACTCCATTTACCTGGGGATGCCATGCGTCAGTAATAATCGCTATTTTTTTCATATAGTAGTTTTTACAAATGCTCGTAGAGCATCAATTACTTTATGCGGGAAATTTACAACAACTATATGATTCGCTCCTTCTATTTTCTTAAAAGTCGCGCCTGGAATCCGCTTTGCCATAGCGACGGAATTCTTAATATTGAATATAGTGTCTTTTGTTCCGTGAAGCACAAGAGTCGGCACAGTTATTGACTCGAGCACGTTGCTGAAATCAGGCACGTAGGATTGCTTAAGACAAAAAAGATAGGTACACACGCCAGTATTCCGGACATCAGTAAGTGAGCGGCCCATATGCCAGTCGCCACTGTTAGGGAAACGTGCGTAATTAATACGGCCTGGTTTATGTGCAAACTTCGGCAGATAGGTTAAAAGCGGAACGGGACTTAAGAGGAAACTCAAAAGCCGTACAGCAAAATGTCTCCCCACATAATAGTCCCCACTGATAAGGATCACTCCTGCTATTTGTTTTTGCCAATGTTCTAAAAATGACAGCACGACGAGCACACCAAATGAATGCCCCACAAGGATATATGGATACTCTCCTATATGAGTAAGCAACTCGTGAAGGTCTTCTCCAAATTTTTTGAGATGATAGTCGCTGTATTTTGAATAGCGTTTGGAATGACCATGTCCACGCTGGTCGTAGGTGACAATATTAAATTCATCTTTGAGCGCCTCCTCGTACTCTTTCCATGCTGACGAACTCCCTGAGACGCCGTGCACGAACACAAGTGTGGGGCGTCCGCGAACAAGCTCATTTGTGCGGTACGCTATGTTGCGCTCTGTAAAATACTGATCCTTCATGGGATATTTGAACGTCCTGCTATACTAACAAAAATGGCTGGATTAATCGCTCTCCTTACAACTTACAAATACGTAATAATTTTTCCTCTTGGGATCTTTGAAGGGCCTATTATCGCTGTGCTGTGCGGCTTTCTTGCGACCCAAGGCTTACTATCTTGGTACTTTGCCTACCTGGTCCTTGTATTCGCCGACGCTGTAGGTGACTGGGCATATTACGCACTTGGACGCTTTGGGTATCCTCTTATCCGAAAATGGGGCCACTATGTGGGGATCACACCCGAACGCATTGAAACGGCTCGCGAATATTTCTCGAACAACCATTTCAAGATGGTCGCCGCTTCTAAACTTATCCACGCCGGAGGCATAGCAGGCCTTATTGCTGCAGGCACTGTCAAACTCCCCTTTCTTAAGTTTGCCATACAATGCCTTCTTGTTTCTATTCTGCAGACCGGTCTCTTCTTTTTATTGGGAATCTTCTTTGGACACGCCTACGCAAAGATTGGGCGGTACCTGGACTTCTATGTCGCAGGCACAGCCGTTGCCGTACTTGTCGGACTCACTTATTTACTATCGCGCTGGCTCAAGAGCCGGGGTTGAGACGAGACCTTCGTATATTTTTTTCATAACCTGAGTCTGAGACTCAAGACTTTGTTCCTGAGCAAGCACCAGTGCGGCTTTCGACAAACGTTCTCGCAGTTCTGCGTCTTCAAATAGGCGCTTGAGGTGTATAGCAAACTCCTCTTCTGACTTTGCTATCAAACAATTCTGCTCATGCACAAGCCATCCTTCGTAGGCTGGCAAATTGCGGACAAGAATAGGCAAACCAACGGCGGCAGCCTCAAGAATAGCTATACCTTGGTTTTCTTCACGCGAAGGAAAGACGAATATGTCGATTGAGTTAATAGCAGCAAGGATATCATCCACGAACCCTGTAAAGTGCACGTTAGGCTGGTCGGTAGAAACGGGAGCGACCAGAGCCGAGCTAAATATTTTTCCAAACCAAAAGAACTGATGCTCTGGGAATGTCTTACCGAGGGCAATAAAGGTGTCGACGCCTTTACGTTCAGGCAACACAAGCCCAACCATACCGACAGCAAGGGTATTAATTTTTAGATCTGTGCGATATTTTTGGCGGCGCGCCTCATCCTTATGGAACTCTGCAGTATCAATACCGTTTGTCTGGACAATAAGCTTGTGTTCCGGCAGGCCAAATTTAAGCATTACGTTTTTGGTGTAATTGCTGGGGCACATAATAAGGTCGCCTTGGTTGAAAGAATGTATCAGATACTTCCACACCAAAGGTTTTAGGAAGGTAAAAAGCTGGAAGATGCGTACGGACTGGAAGAGGTCTTCTGCTGACACGTGCGCCCAGACAATAACCTTCTTCCCTTCTCGTTTTGCTTTTCGCGCCAAAGACATGCTGGCTGGCCAAGGAACGTTAACAACCAAGATGTCCCAATCATCATTTGGGTTGTCTGTATAAGGGATCTGGAGCAAATCAAGAATCTTCTTCTGATGCTCTATAGCTGCAATAAGACCTCCACGAATTTTATTATCGCCCCCGAACGCTTTATAAAACTTTGCGTTTAGACATATTTTCATTGCTAAAATTGTACTATACTTATTGCCAATGGAGCATTTACCAAATTTCCGCAAAGAAGAGCGTCCGTGGGGGAACTTTGAGCAATTTACTGCTAACGAAACTTCAACCGTAAAACTTATTACTGTGCGCGAAGGTGAGTCTATAAGCTTGCAGACACACCAACATCGCAGTGAGTATTGGCGTGTTGTATCTGGAAACGGAGTGGTGACGATAGGTTCAGAAGAGTTGCCTGCAACTATAGGAGCTGAATTTTACATCGAACAGGGCGTGGCGCATCGGCTCACCGGAGGCAATGGCGGGCTATGTATCCTTGAAATTGCCTTTGGAACATTCGATGAGAACGATATTACTCGACTTGAAGATAAATACGGACGCGCATGAAATACGAAGAATTAGTTAAAACAAAACGCCCCTGCCCTTTTGATAATCCTAAGCAGGAAGAGATCGTCGCTGAAAACAACACGTGTTATATGACGTACGCACTCGCAGGGTATCACCCAGACCAGCTACTCGTCATTCCTAAACGCCACGTTGAGCATATAGATGACATGATGGACGCAGAGATACTCGACGCTCAACTTCTTCAAAAGCTTGGTTGGCACATACTCAGAGAGCTTGGG